>NZ_JBCODG010000013.1:15587-83494 GCF_040928965.1 Bacteroides sp. 2201st1_D9_2201SCRN_220225
CAAATAGACAATATATACTATAAATCCGAAACGACACTCCCCTTCAAAGCCGACCTCTATCCTGAAAACGGTTTCCTGAAAGGGGGAAGCGCGGATAACATCGCCATGGAATACGGTCTGAAATTCCATATCGACTGGCTGAAAGGCCAGAAAACCGGTTTCTTTGTAGACCAGCGCGAGAACCGTTCACTGCTGGAACGCTATGCCAACGGCCGCAGTGTGCTGAACATGTTCTGCTATACCGGCGGTTTTTCGGTTTACGCCATGCGCGGCAATGCCACACTGGTACATTCCGTAGACAGCTCGGCCAAAGCCATCGACCTGACCAACAAGAATATCGAATTGAACTTTCCCGGCGACAACCGTCATGCAGCCTATGCAGAGGATGCCTTTAAGTACCTTGACCGCATGGGCGACCAATACGACCTTATCATTCTGGACCCGCCGGCATTTGCCAAGCACCGCGATGCCCTGCGCAACGCCCTGCAAGGCTATCGGAAACTCAACGTCAAAGCTTTCGAGAAAATCAAACCGGGAGGTATACTTTTCACATTCTCCTGTTCGCAGGCTGTCAGCAAAGAGAATTTCCGCACTGCCGTATTCACCGCCGCTGCCATGTCCGGCCGCAGCGTGCGCATCCTGCACCAGTTGACGCAGCCCGCCGACCACCCGGTAAGCATCTACCACCCCGAAGGCGAATACCTGAAAGGGCTTGTGCTATACGTGGAATAAGCAGGAACCGGCTTCTGTACAGGAAGGACAGAAAAAGCCCTTCATGTACTAAACATTGTTAATATACTAAAGAAAACAAGCAAAACATTATGTTTTATAACATAAATCCCTTTATCTTTGCACCGTGTTTTTCATGGTATTAGATTTAAGGTTAATAAAGATTGGCTGTCTGGGATAGATAGCCTTCTTTTTTTTATACCTCCCGCCTTCCCTTTTTTTGATGCTTTATACATCGCCTTTTCCGATAATTTGTCTACATTTGCGTTTTATTAATTAGTTCAACTTCGAAAGACACGTTAATTTATAGAAAGCATTATGAGCATCAAGATTCGCTTAATCATTATGAATTTCCTACAGTTTGCCGTGTGGGGAGCATACCTCACATCAATGGGCAGTTACCTGGTAAACGTAGGCCTGCACGAGCACATCGGTATGTTTTACGCCATGCAGGGAATCGTATCGTTGTTTATGCCTGCCGTTCTCGGCATCATTGCCGACCGCTGGATACCGGCACAAAAGCTGTTAAGCTTCAGTCACTTCACCGCAGCCCTGTTCATGGCCGCAGCCGGATACTACGGCATGACGAAAGGTGCTGAGGTAGATTTCGGTACTCTGTTCACACTTTACTCGCTAAGCGTTGCTTTCTATATGCCTACATTGGCATTGTCGAACTCCGTGGCCTACACCGCACTCGACAAAGCCGGACTGGATACCATCAGGACATTCCCTCCCATACGTATTTTCGGCACAATCGGATTCATTTGCTCCATGTGGGTGGTGGACCTGCTCGGACTGCAAAATAATTACGGGCAGTTCTTTGCCTGCGCCATCATCGGAGTAGCGTATGGCGTATATGCGCTGACCCTGCCGGAATGCCCCACCAGCAAGGGCGACAATGCCAAATCATTGGTAGAGGCACTGGGCTTACGCGCCTTTACGCTATTCAAGCAGAAGAAAATGGCTGTTTTCTTCATTTTCTCCATGCTGCTGGGCGTTTCCTTGCAGATTACCAACGGATTTGCCAATCCCTACATCAGCAGTTTCGGCAGTATTCCCGAATATGCCGGCACTTTCGGAGTGCAACATGCCAACATACTGATTTCGCTGTCGCAAATATCCGAAACACTCTGCATCCTGCTGATACCTTTCTTCCTGAAACGCTTCGGCATCAAGCAGGTGATGCTGATTGCCATGCTGGCATGGGTATTGCGCTTCGGGCTCTTCGGCATGGGCAATCCCGGAAGCGGCGTATGGATGTTTGTACTTTCCATGATTGTGTACGGTGTGGCATTCGATTTCTTCAACATATCCGGTTCGCTGTTTGTTGACAGAGAGACCGACCGGGGCATCCGTTCCAGCGCACAGGGACTGTTCGTTATCATGACAAACGGTTTCGGTGCCACTATCGGCACACTGGGTGCACAGGCGGTAGTGAATCACTTTGTAGATTTCAACAGCAATGTCCCGCAGATAGCGCAATGGCAATCGGCATGGTACGTATTTGCAATCTACGCGCTGACCGTAGCAGTGGTGTTTGCCATCGTATTCAAGTACAAACACCATCCGGAAGATTTAAAGTAACTACAGCCGATGAACAAAAAAAAGATTGAGCTGCAAGTATTGAATATCTCAAACAGCCAGGCACAGGCCGGCGCTTATGCCATGGTGCTGGGCGAGATAAACGGCATGCGGCAACTGCCGGTTATCATAGGCAGTGCCGAGGCACAATCCATGATGATTGAAATGAGAGGCATCGTTCCTCCCCGGCCGCTGACGCATACGCTGTTTGCCTCAGTTCTCAAGGTACTGGGGGCAACCTTGCTGCGCGTGCTTATTTACAAAGTGGACAACGGTGTTTTCTATTCTTACCTCTATATGAAAACGGAAGAGACCATCCTGCGCATCGACGCACGTACCAGCGATGCCGTGGCCCTCGCCTTGCGCATGGATGCCCCCATTTTCATATACGATGATATTTTAGAAGCCGAATGCCTGAAAACAGAGCACAGCATCACTCCCACCCAACAGACGGATGATGCCGCCGCAGATGCCGCTACACGGAAAAAGACCCTGAAACAATTAAAGGAAGCCCTTCAAAACGCCATAGACGCAGAAGACTACGAACGGGCTGCACAACTAAGGGATATTATCAACCAGCATAAGAAACCATAAACAATCATGCACGTATTCTACACCCCCGACATACAATCGCAAGCCGAACTGCCCGAAGAAGAAGCCGCTCACGCAGTCCGCGTACTGCGGCTGCAAACAGGCAACGAGGTAACGCTGACCGACGGCAAAGGCAACTTCTACCGTGCGGAAATCAGTACCGCCACGACCAAGCGTTGCCTTGTCAACATACTTGAAACCATCCCCCAAGCGCCTTTATGGAGCGGACACCTGCACATTGCAATGGCTCCCACCAAGAATATGGACCGCACGGAATGGTTTGCAGAGAAAGCCACCGAAATAGGCTTTGACGAACTGACTTTCCTGAACTGCCGTTTTTCCGAACGTAAAATAATCAAAACGGAGCGCATTGCCAAGATACTGGTATCCGCCATCAAGCAGTCGCTGAAAGCACGCCTGCCCCGCCTGAACGGAATGACCGACTTCAACCGGTTCATCAGCCAGCCTTTCGAAGGCCGTAAATTCATCGCGCATTGTTACGAAGGAGAAAAACCTTTATTGAAAGATGTTGTCCGTAAAGGAGAAGACGCGCTGGTGCTTATCGGACCGGAAGGCGACTTCAGTGAAGAAGAGGTGAAACAGGCCATTGAAAACGGATTCGAGCCCATCAGCCTCGGCCGTTCCCGACTGCGCACTGAAACGGCGGCACTCGTAGCCTGCCACATATTGAATCTACAAAACCAATAATACGATATGAGAAAGAGTATTTCCTTCTATTTGCTGCCGGTTTTATTAACAGTGCTATGCCTGAGCTCATGCAGCGAAACCGGGCAAAAAACAGAATACACGCATGTAATCCCCGCCAATGCCACAGAAGTGGCGGCACTCGACCTAAAAAGCATCGTCGATAAAGCCGGATTGAATACCTCAGACAGCCGGGCCACCTTGCAGAAGTTCCTGGGGCTGCTCCTTGAAGGCGGGAGCGCCAACCTGAAACAAGAAGCGGAAACTCTTCTGAAAGACCCTGCCGAAAGCGGGATAGACTGGAACGCCCCGCTCTACGTATTCGAAGCCCCTACGCTGCACAACACGGCAATCACCCTGAAAATTGCCGATTTAAAGAAGTTTGAAGCCATGCTCCGGCTGCTTGTCCAGGAACAGTTGTGCACCGCCCCGGTCGAGGCCGGCGGTTACCGGAGCGTTGAAATAAAAGACGCAGGAGTACTGCTTGCCTACAACGACGGCACTCTGCTGGGAGTTTACGGCGGCAGTACGGAACAGTTGAAGAAGCTGCAACCCGCCATCACCGCCCTCATGCAACAACCTGCCGACAAAAGCATCCGCACCGGCAAATACTTCGCCCCGATGATGCAGCAAAAAGGAGACATACGCCTGCTGGCAACTCCCGATGCCCTCCCCATGGACGTTCGCGGTGTACTGACCTGGCCGCACGGCACGCAACTGTTGGGTTATGTCCTGTTTGAAAACGGACGTATATACGCTACCCTGCAAAACGCCGATTTCAAAGGAAATACCAAAGAAAGCAACCAGCCTTTCCACCCTCAAAATTCGCGGGAGCTGCAACAGGCCATGCTGAACATGATGCACGGACGAGCCTTCAACATTTCATTGACCAGCAACGAATTGCTTACTTTAAGCAACCTGCGGGTGCTTATGGAATATGCTCCGAACGAACCGGAAGTCAACATCCTCTATCAACTGATTATGAAAATAGAAGAGCTGAACCTGCGGGGAGACAAGAACCGGACCAACTTTACGGTCGTTCTGAACGAAAAGAACGAGAACGCCCTGAAACAGCTTACCGACTTTGCCAAGTTGTTCATAGGGATGTAACCGGCAGCCGGCATTCAGCGATTCATATTCAGCACGCAATGCGTAATTTGTAAATCATAAGTAATGGACCACATTCATTTACAGCATACCCTGCCCCAGGTCTTTGCCGCCCGTGACACCGTCATTTCACAGGTGTGGCATCAGGACATCGTGTTCGACAAAGGAAAGCGCTATCTGATAGAGGCTTCCTCCGGCACCGGAAAATCCTCCTTGTGCAGCTATATCTACGGGTATCGGCGCGACTATCAGGGCATCATCAGTTTCGACGGACGCAACATCCGCTCATTCTCCGTCGGCGAATGGGCAGATGTAAGGAAACATTCGCTCAGCATCCTTTTCCAGGAACTGCGTATCTTCCCCGAGCTGACCGCCCTTGAGAACGTCTTGTTAAAGAACCGCCTGACCAACCATAAGAAGAAAAAAGAAATTCTCGCCCTTTTCGAAGCAACCGGCATTCCCGACAAAACCGACGAAAGAGCCGGCAAGCTTTCCTTCGGGCAGCAGCAACGCGTCGCTTTTATCCGCAGCCTTTGCCAGCCGTTCGACTTTATCTTCCTGGACGAACCCATCAGCCACCTGGACAACGACAACAGTGCCATAATGAGCCGGTTGCTCATGGAAGAGGCGGGCAAGCAGGGAGCAGGCATTATTGTCACATCCATCGGGAAGCACCTGGAGCTCGAATACGATGAAACCTTCCGCCTATAACGCATAAACCATTATCCGCACCATGAACAGACTTGTTTGGAAACTTCTCCGCCAACATATCAGTATAGGCCAGTTGACCGGCTTTTTCCTCGCCAACCTCTTCGGCATGCTGATTGTATTACTGAGCGTACAATTCTACCGGGATGTACTCCCCGTTTTCACGCAGGGAGACAGCTTCATGAAAAAGAATTATATCATCGCCACAAAGAAAATCAGCGCACTCGGCAGTTTTACCGGAAGAAGCAACACCTTCTCCCCCAAGGAAATCGAAGAGATGAAAGAACAGTCTTTCACCGAAAGCGTGGGCGCCTTCACCCCTTCCTTGTTTAAAGTATCCGCAGGCTTAGGCATGCAGGAAGCCGGAATACATCTTTCCACCGAAATGTTTTTCGAGTCCGTACCCGACGAATATGTAGATGTCAGCCTGGATAACTGGCATTTTGACGAGTCCGCCCAAGTCATTCCCATCATCATTCCCCGCAATTACCTGAATCTGTATAACTTCGGATTTGCACAAAGCCGTAACCTGCCGAAACTCTCCGAAGGCCTCATGAGCCTGATACAGATGGACATCATGCTACGGGGCAACGGACGTGCAGAGCAGTTCAAAGGTAAGATTGTAGGGTTCTCCAACCGCCTGAATACAATTCTTGTTCCCCAGGCATTCATGGACTGGGCAAACCAACGTTTCGCCCCCGGCAAAGAAGCCCGGCCTTCCCGCCTCATCGTCGAGGTAAAGAATCCTGCCGACACAGCCGTCAGCGACTATTTCCAACAGCAGCACTATGAACCCGAAGGCGACGGACTGGATGCCGGAAAAACGACGCATTTCCTGCGCCTCATCACCGGTATCGTCATGGGAGTAGGATTATTCATCAGCATTTTATCCTTTTATATCCTGATGTTAAGCATCTTCCTGCTGTTGCAAAAGAATACCGTAAAATTGGAAAATCTGCTTCTGATAGGCTATAGCCCCAATCGTGTGGCGCTTCCCTACAATATCCTGACCTGCGGCTTGAATCTGGCGGTACTGGTATTGTCTGTCGGCGGAGTGGCATGGGTGCGCAGTTACTATACGGAAATTATCGGCACGCTCTTTCCGCAATTGGAGACGGGGACACTGCTCCCATGCTGGACAGCAGGTTGCCTGCTATGCCTCGCAGTATCTTCATTGAATATTGTAATGATACGTAGAAAAATCATGAGTATTTGGAAAGGAAGATAAGCGGACCGGTGACTTATATTGCAGGTGCAGCTATCTCTCAGGCTCCACAAAGTACGTATCAAAGCAGACTGAAAGCAAGCAATCCCCTCTTGTTTTGAGATTTATCCCTCGTGTCCACCCCTGAAACAACCGGGAATAATCAGAAAACAAACCGTTGAAAACCCCGCTTTCCCTCATGGATTTTATGCCTTTGCAAGGTGTAAAACTTCGTTTTGCAGTTGCGGGCCGAAGAGCCTGCATATGCGGGCCCGACAGCCCGCAACCGGCAACCGCCGGGCCTGCAACTGCAAAACGGGGTTTTACCATAAGCATAACGACATTTTGCAGGGTCCGGACAAACAAAAACAACGAAGCAAAGCGCTGTTTATCTTCCGGCTTTCCCCGAACAGCCCGTGGAGAATATCCGAATTTATACGCAAGAATTACAGTGGAATTACGGGACTTATGCAGGACAATACGCTGGACGACCTCAATCTGCCGATGGAAAAAGGTATTTTAACAATATTGGAATAAGGAACGTACAAGACGTTTTTAAAGCTGTTAATCAATGCATTACTAAATAAAAAGCAACGGAATGTAGCCCAAAAGCGGTGACGACCGATGTTTGGTCGTCACGGTTATAAGGTGTCTTATAACCGTACAACTCCCATATAATCAGCTAATTGAAGTCAAAAGTGACGAGTGATGACAAATGTACCATTATTTGCCGGTTGAGCTTGGGTTATTTTACGCTTACATTGCTAATGAATTCATTTGTCACTGCCTCTTTCAAATCGCGCATCTTCTCTCCGCCGCGTTCTTTACGGCTACGGAAAATATCTACTTCGTTTTGAAAAGGAATACGCACAACCTGCCTCGCACACTCAATAATCAAGAACTTTTTAGCATCCTTTCTGCTTTCAAACCGATATTACCGGGGCGGCGGTTCATTCCGTATTTTTTGGGAAAGATAACTGTTTCAACTGTTAAAACAGTTTGTCTATTCCATTTTTTCTGCAAGGAACAATAAAGATGGCTGCCGTTACGGGAACTTTGTAATCCAGCGTAACTTTGACAGCCTCATCCAAAGGTTGTCCCAATACCACTCATTCCGTCTTTTCCAGAACAGCATAAGGAAAGTATAGAGCAAAAAAAAGGAGTACCGCTGTACTCCAACCTTTGTTAACCTTAAATCTAATACTATGAAAAACACATTGCAAAGATACGGACATTTGCTAAATCTGCAAATTATCCAAAGGAAAAGATATGTTTTATAACACCTTTTAAGAAGAAGGACGTTTTTTTTACTTCCTTTTTCAGATATACGCTTTAAATGTAAAGAGAAATTATATCCTCACAGAATAAAATGAACCGGTTCTTTTTATCTACCCGCAAATTGCATTATCTTTGTAAACGAATTACAAATACTTAGTATATGCCTGACTATGATTTAATCGCCATATTAGGCCCTACAGCATCCGGCAAAACTCCATTTGCCGCCGCGTTGGCAGCAGAACTCAATACGGAAATCATCAGTGCCGACTCCCGGCAAATATACCGGAGCATGGATCTCGGTACAGGAAAAGACCTGGCCGACTACATTGTAAACGGCAGACAAGTACCTTACCACCTTATTGATATAGCCGACCCGGGATATAAATACAATGTATTTGAATACCAACGCGATTTCCTAACCGCCTATGAAAGCATTAAACAAAAAGGCTGCCTGCCCATTGTATGCGGCGGAACGGGAATGTATTTGGAATCCGTACTCAAGGGATACAAACTACTGCCTGTACCCGAGAATCCGGAATTGCGCAACCGCCTGGCCAATAAATCACTGGAAGAGCTTACCGAAATATTGCAAACCTATAAGAGCCTGCACAATACAACGGATGTAGATACCGTGAAACGGGCCATCCGCGCCATTGAAATCGAAGAATATTATGCTCATACTCCGATAGACGCGCGCTCATTTCCACAACTGAACAGTCTCATCATCGGCGTAGACATAGACCGGGAACTTCGGCGTGAGAAAATTACCCGTCGCCTGCGCCAACGATTGGACGAAGGAATGGTAGATGAAGTACGCCGGTTGATAGATTCAGGCATTTGTCCCGACGACCTCATTTACTACGGACTGGAATACAAGTATCTGACACTTTACGTCATTGGCAAGCTGACCTATGATGAAATGTTCAGCCAACTGGAAATAGCCATCCACCAATTTGCCAAACGCCAGATGACCTGGTTCCGGGGGATGGAAAGACGAGGCTTTACTATCCATTGGATGGACGCCCGGTGGCCCATGGAAGAAAAGATAGCTTTTGTAAAGTCAAAACTCAAAGAGATTTAGTATCTTTGACGGCAACACCGCTTAAGCGGCAGATTTATGAAAATGTTGGACCGATTGAAAGAAACGGATATATGAGTGTAGAACCCGATAAATGGGGCGTAATCTATAACCCCAAAGCCGGAACGCGCAAAGTGCAGAAACGGTGGAAAGAGATTAAAGCATATATGGACAGCAAAGGCGTGTCTTACGATTATGTGCAGTCCGAAGGGTTCGGCTCCGTAGAACGTCTGGCAGGCATACTTGCCAACAACGGTTACCGCACCATTGTCGTTGTAGGAGGTGACGGTGCACTGAACGATGCAATCAACGGCATAATGCTTTCCAACGCGGAAGATAAAGAGAACATCGCTATCGGCATTATCCCCAATGGCATCGGCAATGACTTTGCCAAATATTGGGAAATGAGTTCGGAATACAAGGAAGCCGTAGATTGTATCATAAATAACCGTCGCCGTAAAATAGATGTCGGCACATGTTATTACTATGACGGCCAAAAACACATGACCCGCTATTTCCTGAATGCCATCAATATCGGTCTTGGAGCCCGCATTGTAAAAATCACCGACCAATGCAAGCGCTTCTGGGGGGTAAAGTTCCTTTCTTATTTTATGGCATTCATCTCCTTGATTTTTGAACGGAAGTTATATCGTATGCACCTTAAAATAAACGGCGAGCATATACGCGGGCGCATTATGACGGTGTGCATAGGCAGTGCATGGGGATACGGACAGGCACCCAGTGCAGTACCTTACAATGGCTGGCTGGATGTATCGGTTATCTACCGCCCCGAACTGTTGCAACTCTTTTCGGGAATATGGATGTTGATGGAAGGACGGATTCTAAACCATAAAGTGGTAAAACCCTACCGTACCCAAAAGATAAAGGTGTTACGTGCACAAAATGCTTCCGTCGATTTGGACGGACGTATCCTCGACCGGCATTTTCCATTGGACATTGGTGTGCTGCACGAAGCGATAACATTGATTATACCCAACTGAGATATGAACTTTTCATAGCTCGTAATCCATAACTCATAATTCAAAAAAACGTATGATTGAACTGAAAAATAATCCTGCCGGAAACTTCTTTCTGCTGGCAGGTCCTTGTGTTATTGAAGGAGAAGACATGGCAATGCGCATTGCCGAACGCGTAGTAGCTATTACCGACAAACTGCAGATTCCTTACGTATTCAAAGGCTCGTACCGTAAAGCCAACCGCTCGCGTCTGGACTCTTTCATGGGTATAGGTGACGAAAAAGCCCTGAAAATCCTAAAAAAAGTGCACGACACATTCGGAGTACCCACCGTAACAGACATCCATGCCGCCGAAGAAGCTGCCATGGCAGCCGAATATGTAGATATTCTGCAAATCCCTGCTTTCCTTTGCAGACAAACCGACCTGCTGGTAGCCGCAGCCAAGACCGGCAAGACCGTCAATATAAAGAAAGGACAGTTCCTCTCTCCGCTTGCCATGCAATTCGCAGCAGACAAGGTGGTGGAAGCCGGCAATAAGAACGTGATGATTACCGAACGCGGGACAACCTTCGGCTATCAAGACCTCGTAGTAGACTATCGCGGAATACCGGAAATGCAAACCTTCGGCTTCCCCGTCATACTGGACGTCACCCACTCCCTGCAACAACCCAACCAAACCAGCGGCGTTACAGGCGGTATGCCTCAACTGATTGAAACCATAGCAAAGGCAGGCATCGCAGTAGGCGCAGACGGTTTGTTCATCGAAACACACGAAAATCCCGCCGTAGCCAAAAGTGACGGTGCCAATATGCTGAAACTGGATTTACTGGAAGGACTTTTAACCAGATTAGTACGTATCCGGGAAGCAATCAAATAAAAAAACAAGACTCTTTTGTGATTTATTATTTATCACTTCGACAGATAAGGCAAAAACATTTTAAAATCAAATAATGATGAAACATTTATTACGTAACTTATGGATTGCCGCATTAATCGTATGCTGCAACTTCCAACAGGTATCTGCGCAACAACTGCCGCCTATTCCTATCGATCAGGATGTACGTATCGGTAAGCTGGACAACGGGTTGACCTATTACATCCGTAAAAACAGTCTTCCGGCTAACCGCGCCGACTTCTACATTGCCCAAAAAGTAGGCTCCATACAAGAAGAGGACAACCAGCGCGGTCTTGCCCACTTCCTGGAACACATGTGTTTCAACGGAACGACTCACTTCCCCGGAAAGTCCCTGATACAATACCTGGAACGTATCGGCGTGAAGTTCGGTGAAAACCTGAATGCCTACACGTCCATAGACGAAACGGTTTATAACATTTCCAATGTACCGGTCAATACTCCGGGTGCTATCGACTCTTGTCTGCTGATTCTTCACGACTGGAGCAACGACCTTACTCTGGATCCCAAAGAAATAGACAAGGAACGCGGCGTTATCAATGAAGAATGGCGTACCCGCATGAGTGCCATGCAACGTTTTCAGGAGAAAATGCTTCCCGCCATGTTTGCCGGAACAAAATACGCCAACTGCTTCCCTATCGGAACTATGGACGTTGTAATGAACTTCAAGCCTCAGACTTTACGAGACTACTATGAAAAGTGGTACCGTCCCGACTTACAAGGTATCATGGTGGTAGGTGACGTTGACGTAGATGCCACTGAAGCCCTGATTAAGAAGATGTTTGCAGATATTCCCGCCCAGCCCAATGGTGCCAAACGCGAATACTACCCGGTAAACGATAATAAAGAACCTATCATATTGGTTGCACGTGACAAGGAACAGCCTTATGTGCAAACCTTTATCTTCAATAAGCACGAAACAACTCCCAGAGAGGAGAAAAGCAACGTGGGTTATCTGATGCAAGACTATGCAGCAACACTGATTACCAACATGTTGAATGCACGTCTGAACGAATTGCTCCAGGCAGCTAACCCGCCTTATATCTATGCTGCAACCTATGACGATGACTTCTTCGTGGCCAAGACCAAGGATGCTTTTACCGGAATTGTAGTCTGCAAGGAAGATGCCATTGAAAACGGTATCTCAACCGTTCTCCGCGAAATCGAGCGTGCACGCCAATTCGGCTTTACCGAAACCGAGTACAGCCGTGCCCGTGCAGAATATCTGCGCCATCTGGAATCGGCTTTCCAGGAACGCGACAAGCGTAAGAATGAAAGCTATGTAAAGGAATATGTCCGTCACTTCCTCGACAACGAACCTATCCCGGGCATTGCCAACGAATATACCATCATCAACCAGATAGCACCGGCTATTCCCGTAACCGCCCTGAACCAGATGATGCAGCAAATGGTGACAGACAGCAACCAGGTGGTAGCCCTGTTCGGTCCTGAGAAAGAAGGCTTAAAGCTCCCTACAGAGGACGCTATCAAGAACCTTCTGAAAGCGGTAAAATCAGAGAAACTTACTCCGTATGTAGATAAAGTTTCTAACGAGCCCTTGATGAAAGAAGCCCCGAAAGGCGGTAAAATCGTATCTGAAAAGAAAGACGATATCTTCGGAACTACTATGCTGACACTGTCCAACGGAGTTAAGGTTATCATCAAAAAGACAGATTTCAAAGCCGATGAAATTCGTATGAAAGGTGTAAGTATGGGTGGTAGCTCACTCTTCCCCGACTCGGAAATCATCAATATCAACGGATTGGATGCAGTAGCATTAGGCGGTCTTGGCAATTTCAGCGCTATTGAACTGGAAAAAGTGCTGGCCGGTAAAAAAGCTTCCGTAAACTACGGAATCGGCGATAAGACAGAAGCCGTAACGGGCAGTTGCTCACCCAAAGACTTTGAGACAATGATGCAGCTCACCTATCTGACTTTCACAGCTCCAAGACGTGACGACAATGCTTTTGCATCTTATAAAAACCGCAGCAAGGCCGAATTGCAGAACATGGACCTGAACCCGAATTCTTCGTTCAGCGACTCCATCACGTCCACTCTTTACATGAAGCACCCCAGAACTCTGAGAATGAAAGCCGACATGGTAGACAAGATGGATTATGACAAGATTCTTTCCATGTATCAGGACCGTTTCAAAGACGCCAGCGACTTTACCTTTATTTTAGTAGGAAACGTCGATGTGGAAGCCGTGAAACCTCTGATTGAATCTTATCTGGGTGCATTACCCTCTATCAACCGCAAAGAAACATTCAAGGACAACCACATCGAAATGCGCAAAGGAATCTATAAGAACGAGTTTATCCGTCAGCAAGAGACTCCGAAGGTTAATAACTTCATCTCTTACAGCGGTACTTGCGCATACACGCTCCGCAACGATATTCTCATGAGTATGACCGACCAGCTCCTGAACTTAATCTATACGGAGAAAGTACGTGAAGATGAAGGTGGTACTTATGGTGTATATCCTATGGGACAACTTGTTAAATATCCTACGGAAAGAGCCGTTCTGCAAATCTTCTTCAATACAGCTCCCGACAAGCAGGACAAGCTGATGAAGATTATCTATGCCGAAGCGGAAGCTTTCGCCAAAAACGGTCCCGATGAAGCCAGCCTGAACAAAGTGAAAGAGTACATGCTGAAGAAACATAACGAAAATCTGAAAGAAAACGGTTACTGGCTGAACAGCATAGACGAATATCTCTATACCGGTATCAATCCGATAAAGGATTACGAGCAGATTGTCAATGGAATCACAGCAAAAGATATCCAGAAATTTGCCAACGAACTCCTGAAGCAGAAGAACCAAATCACCGTTTCAATGATCAGCCCCGAAAAGAAATAGGGGGTCTGCATCAGGAGTCGTAAAGTAGACCTTTAGCGTTGCAGAGTTGACCTTTAGAGGCGTAAAGTAGCTCTTTACAAACCGTACTATCAGCAGTCTGATTTTTCAACTCACAACCAAAGTCACAGTTTTCAAAAGGCTGCGTTGTTCGTGAAGCAGCGCAGCCTTTTTCATATACATTAACCATCTATCCATTATGAACCTCTTTATAGAATTACGCAAGCACGGAAAGTTGGCAGCCAAGCGAAACCCGATGTACGAGAAGAATAAATTCGGAAAATTCTGGATGTACTTCATGGCTGTATTCTGGGCCGGTTATCTGGTATTCTTCGGAACGAGTTTTGCCTTTGCTTTCAACGACGGGGCAACCGAAGCATATCATGTCCTGAACAGCGGGCTCATATTTATCCTCTGCCTGGATTTCCTGATGCGTTTTCCATTTCAGAAAACGCCTGCCCAAGAGGTAAAGCCCTATCTGCTGTTACCGGTAAAACGCAACCGTCTTATCGACTCCCTGCTGATACGTTCCGGATTGAACGGCTTCAACCTGATATGGCTGTTCTTCTTCGTTCCGTTCGCCATCATCAGCATCACCAGATTTTACGGCATAACGGGTGTACTGACCTATAGTATCGGAATATGGTTATTGATGGTGCTCAACAATTACTGGTTCCTGCTATGCCGGACATTGATGAACGAACGCGTCTGGTGGATAATCCTGCCTATACTGGCATACGGGAGTATCGCTGCCGGAATGTTAGTACCGGACAACAGTCCGCTATTCGACTGGTCCGTCGACTTAGGAGAAGGCTTTATCCTCGGACATCTTCTCACCTTCACCGGAGTATTTGCAGCTATCGTAGTGCTGTGGTTCATCAATCGCAGAGTGATGATAAAATTGATTTATAACGAAATCAATAAAGTAGAAGACACCAAGGTAAAGCATGTATCCGAATACAAATTTTTGGACCGCTACGGAGAGATTGGCGAATACATGCGGCTGGAACTGAAAATGTTATTGCGCAATAAAGTCTGCAAGACAGCCCTGCGCACAGTATTCCTGGTAGTGATTTCATTTACCTGCATTCTGAGCTTCACCGAAGCATACGACGGACAAGGTATGAAAAGCTTTATCCTGGTTTACAACTTTGTGATTTTCGGCATTCTGTTTTTATCAAGCCTGATGAGTTACGAAGGCAACTACATCGACGGGCTGATGAGCCGCAAGGAGTCCATCTACACACTGCTGCGTGCCAAATATATTCTGTACAGCATCGCCATACTCATCCCCCTGTTCCTGATGATACCGGCTATGGCAACCGGCAAACTGGCTGTACTGAGTTGCATCGGTTGGGCTGTATTTGTTGCAGGCTGTGTATATTTCTGCCTGTTCCAATTGGCCGTATACAATAACAGGACAGTGGATTTGAACGCCAAAATGACCAACCGCCAGAACATGGGAACCGGATTGCAGAATCTGATTTCCGGAGCGGCATTCGGCGTACCTCTGCTTATGAATTTTATGCTGACAACCTTTTTCGGCCCCACAGTTACAGCCTGGATATTGATTGCCATCGGTGCGGGTTTTATATTGACATCCCGCTTCTGGCTGAAGAATGTATACCACCGCTTTATGAAGCGGCGCTATAAGAACATGGAAGGATTTAGAGACAGCAGACAGTAAGATTTACAATTTAAGATTTATGGCTATGATTCAGATAAGTAATTTGCAAAAGAAGTTCGGCGAAAAGACCGCCGTAAATATCGACAACTACCTCATCAATCAAGGTGATATGCTGGGCTTGGTAGGAAACAACGGAGCCGGAAAGACCACCCTTTTCCGGCTGATATTGGATTTGCTGCAAGCCGACCGCGGAAAGGTCACCATCAATGATATAGACGTATGCAAAAGCGAAGACTGGAAAAACTTTACCGGCGCTTTCATAGACGACGGTTTCCTGATAGACTATCTTACGCCGGAGGAATACTTCTACTTCATCGGCAAGATGTACGGACTTAAAAAAGAAGAAGTAGACGGACGCATCGCTCCTTTCGAGCGTTTCATGAACGGTGAAGTCATGGGACAAAAGAAATTCATACGCAACTTCTCCGCCGGAAACAAGCAAAAGATAGGCATCATCTCCGCCATGCTGCATCATCCGCAACTACTGATACTTGACGAACCTTTCAACTTCCTCGACCCCAGTTCGCAGTCCATCATTAAACAACTGCTGAAAAAATATAACGAGGAACACAAAGCAACCGTCATCATTTCCAGCCACAACCTCAATCATACGGTAGATGTATGTCCGCGCATCGCCCTGTTGGAACACGGAGTCATTATCCGTGATATACAGAACGAAAACAATTCAGCCGAAAAAGAATTGGAAGCTTATTTCAATGTCAGTGTCGAAGAAAACATTGAAACTGAAACTAATACTGAAGAAGAAACACTTACAGAGGAATAAATATGAAACACTCCTTTTCCTGTATAATTGCCTTGACCGGGTTAATATTCTGTTTAAGTTCCTGCCATACTGCCGCTCCCCGTCTCGACTATAAAGCATTGGCACAAGCCTCTGTACGCCTGGGTATGGATATCGGACTGACAGACAACCACAAGCTGTACGTCAATGCCGCCGAGTGGATAGGCACTCCCTACCGTGCCGGCGGCGACAGTAAACATGGAACGGACTGTTCCGGCCTGGTATCCCAACTTTATAAGAAAACCTACCGCATACGCCTGTCGCGCAGCACGGACGGCCAGTTGAAAGAAAGCAACAGGATAGCCCGCCGCAACCTGCGCGAAGGCGACTTGGTATTCTTTACCAGCCGGGCGTCACGCAAGAAAGTGGCACATGTAGGCATCTACCTGAAAGACGGCAAATTCGTTCATGCCAGTACCGGACAAGGAGTCATCGTGAGCAGCCTCAAGGAAGATTACTATACAAAGCACTGGCTCTGCGGCGGAAGAGTGAAATAAGACTCCATCCAACATTAAAAAAAGGGTATGCCTAAAAGAAAGTTCACTTATTATTTGTGTCCTTTAGGCACGGATTACACGGATTTCACAGAAGAAGAATAAAGTAAATCTGTGAAATCCGGTTACGTATCATCCGATTCGTCAACGTAACACAAACCGTAACTTTCCACCCTCTACCAGCTCCTGGTGGCTGATTCGGAAACGTGACAGTCTTTTTCCTCCTAACTCCATTTCACGGATATAAAGCGAATCGTCCGAAGGACGCTCCGTTTCTATCACCAACTGCTCACGTCCCCACACTTCGGCATCAAGACGGATGGTCACTTTGTCGAACACCGGTGTGGAAAGCGTGTAAGACGGTTCGCCCGGACAATCCGGATAGAAGCCCATCATATTGAAGATGGCCCATGCAGACATCGTTCCGGTATCATCATTGCCGGGAATGCCATCGGGGGCATTCTTGAAATACTTCTGCAAAAGACGGTGTAACTCCTTCTGGGTACGCCACTCCTCTCCCTTGAAATAAGAGAACAGATGCGCATAAGCGATGTCCGGCTCATTGGCAGGGTCGTAAAGCCCCTCATCGAAAACACGTTGCAACTTGTCTACGAAAGCCTTCTTCCCGCCCATAAGTTGCGCCAGCCCCTTTACATCGTGGGGAACATAGAAAGTATAGTTCCATGCACACCCCTCATGAAAGCCCGGATTAGGTTCAAAGTTTTCGCCCTGCCTCGGGTCAAACGGAGCATAAAACTCACCATTCGGCAAGATAGGACGGAATGTGCCGTACTCCTTGCTATAATAATGCTTATATCCCAAAGAACGGTTATAGAAAAGACGGGCATCCTCCTTGTAGCGGCGTGCTTTTTCCTTCTGTCCTTTCACCTCGGCATCCTTGGCAAGCGCCTCTGCCATGCGCGAAAGGGCGTTATCGGCTATGTAGTACTCCAAAGCATGCGATACGGAGTTGTCGTACTGCTCGCGCAAAGGTACATACCCCAATGAAAGATAATCGTCATTATCCGGTCGCAGGAGATTTTCCGCTCCCGGCAATACAGCCCCTTTACGCATCGCCTCATAAGCCAGCTCCACATCGAAGCCGCGCAAACCTTTCAGCCAGGTATCCACAATGACCGGTATAGAAGGGTCGCCCTCCATCGTCAATGTCTCGCGTCCATAGAGTTCCCACTTGGGCAACCAGCCATGCTCACGGTACATGTCGAGCATGGAACGCACCATTTGCAGTTGCCGTTCGGGATACACCAGCGTAAGAAGCTGATGCACATTACGGTAAGTATCCCAAAGGGAGAATACGGTATACCGGTCGCCCTTTGCCGTAAGAATCCGGTTGCTTTCCATTGCCGGATATTGCCCGTTGACGTCCTGCAAAAGGTTGGGATGTATCAGCGCATGATAAAGCGCCGTATAGAAAACAATCTTCTGCTCGTCCGTCCCGCCTTCCACAATGATACGCGACAAATCGTCGTGCCAGCGTTTACGGCTTTCCGCCAATACCTTGTCGAAGTCCTTGCCGGACTGCTCTTTGTCCAGATTGAGACGGGCATTCTCGATACTGACGAAAGAAACACCCATCTGCACTTCTATCTGCTCGCTCTCCCCGGTATCGAATGTCAGAAAAGCGCCGATATCATCGCCCGCCAGTTCCTTGCGATAACCGGTATACAATTTATACTTGCCATTGTCCGGATCCCATTCGGCCTCCACGCCTGTCATGGAGCGCTGTTTTTTCCAATAACCGGTTTTGAGGGGAGTTTTGTTGACACGCATCACGAAGTAAATAGGAAATACTGCCTGCGGATTATAGCAGAAAGTACCGAGCAACTTCATCCCCTCAAATTCACACTCTCCGGTTTGCCGCAGGAAAGCTCCGGTTTCATTGGTCAGTCCCTCTCCCAAGTTCAGCAGAATATGACTCCGGCCTTTTGGAAAAGTGAAGCGCGCCACACCGGTGCGCGGCGTGGCAGTCACTTCGGTCTTTACATTATAACGGGTAAGGAAATTAGTGTAATACCCCGGAGAGGCCTGTTCGTCTTCATAACGGCTGCCATACTCCTTGTAGTCTACGGAAAGCTCGCCCGTAGTGGGCATCAGCAGCAACGAACCAAGTTCGGGACATCCCACTCCACTGAGATTGACATGCGAATACCCGGTAAAGAAGCAGTTGTGATACTCATAGGGAGTGGACCACCAACGGGCATCCTTATCGTATTTGTTGTCCGCCGACCCCATCACGTTGAAAGGAACAACAGACATCATCCCGTTGGGGCAGACAGCTCCCGGATTGGTCGTGCCGAAGTTAGTCGTACCGATAAAGGGATTCACATAGTCTACAGGAGAAAAACTTTTCTCCGCAGCCGGAGACACAGCCAGCAGAACAAAGGCAAATACGCCGGAAAGGAATGCTCGTTTCATGGTTCTCAAAAGTTTATGTACATCAGATGATGCTTGTACGTTTGGTAAATTCTATAATTTCGGGAATATAGCCGAATGCCAGTCCGGTTACGGTATCGGCACAGCCATAGTATATGGCAATCCTGCCCGTTTCATTGTCGTGCAAAGCGGCGCACGGGAAACATACATTAGGAACATCGCCCATACATTCGTACGGTTCGCGCGGGGCAAGCAGATAAGGCCCTGAGCGGAACTTTACCTTCCACGGTTCGTCCAAATCGAGCAGAGCAGAACCGAAACTGTAAACATAACCGTTGCAGGAATGCAGCACGCCGTGATAAATCAGCAGCCAGCCCTCGGGAGTCTCGACAGGGATAGGACCTGCACCGATTTTGGTGCATTGCCATGCACTTACCTCAAAAGCGGCAGGTGACATCACATGGCGGTGGCGTCCCCAAAACTCCATATCGGGCGACTCACTGTAGAAAATATCTCCAAAGGGAGTATGCCCATTGTCGCTCGGACGGCTCAACATGGCAAAACGACCGTTTATCTTGCGCGGGAAAAGTACTCCGTTACGGTTGAAGGGAATAAAAGCGTTTTCCAACTGGTGGAACGTCTCGAAATCGAACGTATAAGCCACACCGATAGTAGGACCGTGATAGCCGTTGCACCAGGTAACATAATAGCGGTCTTCGATAAAGCACACGCGCGGGTCGTAGCCATACACCCATGTACCGATTTCCTCATCATCGCATTGGAACTTCAACGGTTCTTCCTTGATGTTCCAGTTTATGGCATCTTTACTGAACCCTACGTGCAGCCGCATGCGACGGTTAGTATCGTCGCAGCGGAATACTCCTGCAAACCCGTCGCCGAAAGGTACTACCGCACTGTTGAAAATACTGTTGGAAGTGGGAAGCAAATCACGCGGAATAATGGGGTTTGCCACACTGCGCCATAATACGTCCTTGCATCCTGCCGGACGTTCTTCCCAAGGAATAATAACTTTGCTACTCATACTCATTTCATTTTCTATGTAATAACACGAAATTAAATCTATCTATAATTACTTATATAATCTGTCATAGAAACCGGGAATGTACGGGAAGCCGGCATCAATCGAAACCACTATCCGGAACACGTCCCGCCAATGTTTTTCCACCGACTATGTGGCCGCTCCGCCTTTTACCTCATCGGCATACGTAAACGGTACGAACCAGGTAATGAGGAATGCCGGAATAGTGGCGAACAGGGTGAAGATGAAGAAATTCTCATACCCCAGAAAATCGCTCACGTATCCGCTGATTGTTCCCGGAAGCATCACACCCAGATTCATGATACCAGAAGCGAAGGCATAGTGCGCCATCTGGTGCTTGCCCGGAGCTACCTGTTGCATCATAAACAGCGAAAGCCCCACAAAGCCGAAGCCGTAACCGAAATACTCCAGCACGATGGCACTGCCAATCAGCATGCCGCTCTCCGGCTGATATATCGCCAGCAGGGTATATGCCACAAAAGGCAGGTTAAAGATGCAGCACAGGGAGAACAGCGTTTTCCGCAGTCCGCGGTGCGATATGTAATAACCGGCCAGCAAAGAGCCCAGCACAAAGGCGGCAGCTCCGTAAGTGCCGTAATACAACCCTATCTCCTGCTCATTCAGTCCCAAGCCGCCTGCCGAACGTTCCGCCTTCAAGAAAAGGGGAACAATCTTCATGACGAAACCCTCGGCAAGGCGATAGAGAATGATAAAGGCAATATAATACCCTATATGACGTTTCTGAAAGAAATCCCTGATTACGCTCCGCAACTTCTCCAGCGTTTCGCCCGCCGACTTGGTTTCGGCAGCCGCAGCACCGCCCGAAGGCAGCATACGCCAATGGTATATTGCCAGCAATATCATCACGGCAGCCATTACCAGCATTACACACATCCAAGCCTGGACAGTTGCCTCATGACGCACTGCATCCGTGGCACCGGGCACTCCGCCGAAGTATTTCAGCAGCCACCCAGCCAGCCATACCAAACCGCCGGACGCCACAATCTTGGCGATGTTATAGAAAGCTCCCTGCCAGCCGATGTACTTTGCCTGTTCCTGCTTATTCAGCTCGGACATGTACACGCCGTCCGTAGCCACATCGTGCGTAGCGCCGCTGAAAGCGATAACCGCCAGCAAAAAAATGGAAAGAGCAAAAAAGAACGGAAGATTCAGTGCAAAGGCGACCAGTGCGAACCCCGCTCCCGTAACCAACTGCGTCAGTACCACGAAGAATTTCTTCGTCTTGAACATCTCGAGAAAAGGACTCCAAAGAAACTTCAACGTCCAGGGAAGCATTATCAGTGAAGTCCACAAAGCTATTTGGGCATCACCCACTCCCAGCCCCTTGAACATAAGTACGGAAACCATGTTCAGCACCACAAAGGGAAGCCCCATGGCGAAATAAACGGTTGGAATCCAAGATATCGGATTATGATAATTCCGGCTCATATATGTTTCGTTGCTATCGGTACTTTCTATTTCCGTAACTCATTATCCGGCATCAGCGGTTCCGCTCCCATAGTCAGCTCCAGCGTACCGCCGTTTACGATGTCTTGATGGTTGAAGAAAGGAGCGGCAAGTTCTTCCCCGTTCAGGATAATCTTCCGGACATACTTATTGTCACGACTGTTATTATGGGTTATAATGGTAAAGGTGTTGCCATTCTGCAAACGGATGGCGGCCTCATCAAACAGCGGACGCCCGATGGAATACACCGGTTTTCCGGGGCAAACCTGGTAGAATCCCATAGCATTCAGCACGTACCATGCCGACATCTGTCCGCAGTCTTCATTGCCGGAAAGGCCATTGGGCTCGTTGAAGTAAAGCGTATGCAGCACACTGTCCACCAATGCCTGTGTCTTGTACGGCTGTCCCACATAGTTATAAAGGTGAGCAATATGGTGGCTCGGCTCGTTACCGTGTGCATACTGTCCTATCAGTCCGGAAATATCTACCGATACCGACTCGCCCTCCAAGGAAGAATCTGCCACGAACAGAGAATCGAGCTTACCGATGAATGCGTCACGGCCACCCATGAGTTCCACCAGACCATCTACATCATGCGGCACGAACCAAGTCCATTGCCAGGCAGTGCCTTCACAATAATCATCGTTGCGGTGAGTGGAAGCACGAGGATTGAAAGGCGTACGCCAATTGCCCTCGCTGTCGAGCCCGCGCATAAAACGGGTAGACGGATCGAAATATACCTTATAACCCTCTGCAAAAGCCGCGTACTTAGTCCGGTTCGGTTCATCGCCCATTGCTTCAGCCAACTGTGAGATGCACCAGTCGTCATAAGCATATTCCAACGCCTTGGCTACCGATTCATTGTCTTTGTCACAGGGAACATAGCCTATTTTATTCTTCCAGTATTTGGCCTGCGGCATCAAATGCGGCAATACACGGGGGTGAGTAATAATGCCCGTCGTATCGTATTCCGCCGTGCGGAGACAGGCACGGTAGGCTTCCTTCACATCAAAATTACGATATCCTTTGGCGTAAGAGTCGGCAATCAGAGAAGCTGCATGGTAACCAATCATCGTTCCCGTATAGTTGCCGGCAAGTTCCCACATCGGGAATACACCGCCTTCTTTCTCTTTCTGGATCAAAGAGCGGATAAAGGCTTCATTCAGTTCAGGATCTATAATTGTCATCAAAGGATGATAAGCACGGAAAGTATCCCACAAGGAGAATATCGTGTACACAGGTTCGTCCACACTGCCCTGATGCGGTTTCAAATCCATACCGAAATAACGTCCGTCTGCATCCGTAAAGAGATTGGGCTGCAAACCGGTGTGATAAAGGGCTGTATAAAACATCGTGCGCTGGTCGGCATTCTGCGTACGGATATCTATTTTGGACAGATAGTCATTCCATGCCTGACGTGCTGCACTCCGCACTCCGTCAAAATCCCATCCGGGTATTTCGGCCTCCACATTCTTACGTGCTCCGTCCATATCGACAGCCGAAACACCTACTTTCACCAATACCTCTTCATTCTGTGCCGTAGGGAACTGCAACAGAACTTTAGCGGTGGGCAAAAGCGGACCGCCTTCTTCCAATGCCACAGAATCCGTCACCAATGTATAGGTAAACGGCTTGGAAAACTTGGCATAGAAGTTGATATACTGGTCGAATGCCCAATATACCGTTTTTTTATGTCCGCGGATTTCGGTATCACTGATTACTTCTATTTTCATTTCCTCATTTGTCTGACGCTCGATACTGTAATCAAAGTCCAGAATGAAACCGGCATCTTCGGCTTCCGGAAAGGTATAACGGTGAATGGCGGCACGCTTTGTCGCAGTGAGTTCCGCCTTTACGTTATAGCGTTCCAGCAAGACGGAATAATATCCGGGTTGCGCCACTTCATTATCGTGCGAGAAAGCCGAACAGTACGCCATTTGCTGACTCTTCGCCCCCATCGGATGATACTCCTGTTTCCCTACAGTGGGCATCAGCAGTACATCACCGTAGTCCGCACATCCTGTTCCGCTAACATGGGTATGCGAGAAACCGTTGATGGTAGTATCCTCGTAATAGTATCCGGAACAAGCGTCCCATTCGTAGATGCGTGTATCGGGACTGGGTTGAATCATCCCGTTCGGAACAACCGCACCCGGATATGTATGTCCATGTCCGCCTGTCCCGATAAAGGGATTTACATAAGAGGCATAGTCCTGCTCTGCCTGCGTACAGCTAAAGACAGTACCCAGCAACAGGAGTCCGCCCAGCAATATGGAATTAGATTTCAAGTTTGTTTTCATATTCTTTGGTATTATATTAGGATTATCAAATCGGCATAAAGCTGACAGCCTGTCCCCCACCTTTTGCCATGACAATGGTCAGGGTATCATCGGACGTCACCTGTTTCTCTATGATTTCGTAAGATTCCGGATTGGTCTCCCAATCGGCATCTTTTCCGTCGGCATAGATAACGGCTGCATAAGTTTTTCCTTTTTCCAGAAAATCCAGTTTCACATCTATGCTGCGCGCCTCTTCATCGGTTGCCGCTCCCAGAAAATATTTATCTTTTGCCTTACGTACTATTGCCACGTATTCACCCGGTTCGCCGGCAAGCGCCTCCGACCAGTCACAGTCTGCATCAAAATCACGGAAGAAACGGAAAGCGGGATGGCCTTCATAGTTTTCAATCATGTCGGCAGCCATCTGCAAAGGAGAGTAAAGTATCACCCAATTGGCTATCTGCTTGGCAAGCGTGGTATTGATACGGCAATCCTT
The DNA here is from genome assembly GCF_040928965.1 of Bacteroides sp. 2201st1_D9_2201SCRN_220225. Taxonomy (NCBI): domain Bacteria; kingdom Pseudomonadati; phylum Bacteroidota; class Bacteroidia; order Bacteroidales; family Bacteroidaceae; genus Bacteroides; species Bacteroides sp. 2201st1_D9_2201SCRN_220225. The sequence goes on from NZ_JBCODG010000013.1 coordinate 39,995, forward strand.
ACTGTCTTTCATATTCCACTTTTTCCGGTCGGGATTGTTTTTGGCACGCTTGTACAGCACATCAAAGATACCCGGCGTATAGTCCATCGGACCACCCAGCAAACGGGTAAACGGCAACATCACATGATGTTCCGGCGGATTACCTTCGCTCCAGGCATTCCACTCCATGCCGCGGGCGCCTTCGCGGGTCATCATGTTGGGATAGGTACGACGTATACCGGTATCCTTTATCGGCTCATGCACATCGAGGGTAGTACGATACTTGGCAGCCGTTTTCACGACATTGCGATAATGCCGCACATTGAACTGTCCGTGGTGGTTGTGACCGTTGGGAAGACCACCGGCATACCCGGTCTTTACGCTATGGATACCCAAATCGGCATACCATTCATAAGCCTTATCCAACTGATTTTCGTAATTACAGATATTTCCTCCCGTTTCATGATGACCGATAATCTCAACACCCTTCTTCCGGGCATAAGCTGCTATTTCCTTTATATCGAAATCGGCATACGGTTTGGTATAATCGAAGTTCTGCGTTCCGCCCCAGTTCTCCCAACCTTCATTCCAGCCTTCGAACATAACGGCTTCGATGTTGTTGGCTGCGGCAAAATCAATATAACGTTTTGCATTTTCGGTAGTGGCGCCGTGGCGGTCGTTTATCACCCAGCTCTCCACACCCAGATGCATGCCCCACCATATACCTACATACTTCATCGGGCGAATCCAGTCGGTAGACTCCAAAACGCAGGGTTCGTTTAAGTTCAGGATAAGTGCTGAATTTATCAGTCCCACAGCTTTCGAAGCTATCTGTACAGTACGCCAGGGCGTATTGAAACTGCCGCCTTCTATCTTAGCCTTAATGCCGTCGGGCCATGGAGCCAACTCGGATTTGAATCCGCAGCCGCCGGTATTTTGCAAAGTCATTTCAGGAAAGTCCGTCAATGCGGCTTCGTGAATACTGGCGTAAGTCTTACCTACCTTAAAGGTCATCGGAGTGTTTGCGTTATCAGTCTTGCTGAGCGGCTGTGTACGATATAACAACTCATATGTTTCGTAGTTGGCAGGAATAGACCAGGAAATTCCATCCTGCGCCATATTGAAAGAGGTAAGTTCGTCCGTAACAAAGATGCTGTCTACTCCGGCAACTTCATACTCGTACCGGAAACCGACTCCGTCGTCAAATACCCGAAAACGAAGGGTCAGTTTCGTATCCGCCTCATCAGACAGACAAACCGCCATTTCATTATAATGGTTACGGATACTCTTATTCTCTCCCCAAGGTTGTGTCCATGTCTCGTCCGCAGCGGAAAACTCCGTACCGACAACCTTCATACCTTCCGAAAGATTCACACCCTTTCCGGCAAGGAATCCCAAAGCAGAAGGGGCTACAAAAGCCGTATCATCCACGTCTATCCGATAGGTCATGCAGTTGTGGTCATCCAATGCGAACTGAAGGCGGATATGACCATCAGGCGAAACGACTTCTGTCGGTTTGGGAGTACATCCGCATATTACAAGCAGCAGACTGACAGTCCATAATATTGTTTTCATGTTTTTCCGGTAATTTTTTACTGTGTAATGGTACAAAAAACATGCAGCTACCTACGCTTTTCCTTAGAAAACGAATACGGATAATCTTCCGCACGGACACCTCGCTGCAGGTTGGGCTTATCGCCCATTTCGAATTTCAGCGTACCGCCTTTCAGCAAGTCTTCGTGACGCAGGTAGTTTTTGGTATATTCATTTCCGTCGACCTGAAGAGACTGTATATAGACATTCTGCGCACTGTTGTTTCCGGCATCGATCGTCAGCGAGTTTCCGTTTTCAAAATGCAGAACGGCTTTCTTGAACAAGGGAGCGCCCAATACATATTCGTCCGTACCCGGACAAACCGGATAGAAACCCAATGCGGAGAATACATACCATGCCGAAGTCTGCCCGTTGTCTTCATCCCCGCAATAACCGTCCGGACCGGGTGTGTACATGCGGTTCATCACCTGACGCAGCCAATATTGCGCTTTCCAGGGTTGTCCGATGTAGTTATAGAGATAAATCATGTGCTGTATAGGCTGGTTGCCATGTGCGTAATTGCCCATATTCATTACAGTCATTTCGCGTATTTCATGGATGACTTGTCCGTAGTAGCTATCATCGAATACAGGCGGAACAATGAATACGGAATCGAGCATATTGGCAAATACCTTTTCGCCCCCCATCAAATCGACCAATCCTTGCGGATCGTGGAATACCGACCAGGAGTAGTGCCAACTGTTTCCTTCGGTAAAGGCATCCCCCCACTTCAACGGTGAGAACGGTGTCTGGAACTTACCGTCTTTATTACGCCCGCGCATCAACAGACTTTCCTTATCGAATATATTACGGTAGTTCATGGCACGCTTTGCAAACAACTCCTGCTCCTTTTTCGGACGGTTCAAAGCTTTGGCAAGCTTATAGATGCACCAGTCGTCATAAGCATATTCCAGCGTACGGGCGGCATTCTCGTTAATCTTCACATCATAAGGAACATATCCCAACTTATTGTAATATTCATAGCCCAAACGTCCGGTAGATGATATTTCCGGATGTACATGCTCCGTTCCGTAAAGCAACCCTTCATACATAGTCTTTACATCTTCTACCTTAACACCCTTCAAATAGGCATCGACCAAAACGGAAGCCGAATTATTGCCGATCATGCAGCCACGGTGTCCCGGACTCGCCCATTCGGGAAAGAAACCACTTTCCTTGTAAGTATTGACCAGTCCTTCCTGAATTTCCCTGTTTACCGACGGATACATCAGATTAAGGAAAGGAAACAGACAACGGAATGTATCCCAAAAACCCGTATCGGTGTACATATAGCCGGGAAGCACTTCCCCATTATAGGGGCTGTAGTGAATGGGAGCACCCTGCTTGTCCAACTCGTAAAAAGCACGGGGGAAAAGCAGCGAGCGGTACAGGCAGGAATAGAAAGTGCGGTATTGGTCGAGGTTTCCGCCCTCCACTTCAATCTTGCCCAACACATTGTTCCAAGCATCACGTCCTTTCTGCACCAGCGTGTCAAAATTGTCCGTACCCAATTCGAGCAAGTTCCGCTCAGCCTGTTCGTAGCTGACAAAAGAAGAAGCAACACGTGCATGCACAATCTCGCCTTTCTTCGTCTTAAATCCGATAATCGCACCTGCATGGTCAGCTTGCTGCTCTTTCTGCGATTCCTGAATTACACTGTCTTTAACAGAAGCGGTATATGTAAAAGGTTTGTCGAACTCTACAATAAAGTAGTTTCTGAAATTCTGCGGTACACCGCCGCTGTTACGGGTGGAATATCCGATGATCCGGTTCTTTTCCGGTACAATCCTGATATAGGAACCGCGGTCGAAAGCATCTACCACCACATAGGAATGTTCATTTTCCGGAAATGTGAAACGGAACAGCACAGCACGTTCGGTAGGAGTAAACTCCGTCACCACATCGTGCTCCGCCAGATATACCTTATAATAATGCGGCAACGCAACCTCACCTTTATGCGAGAACCAGCTTGCACGTTTGTCCTCATCGAAAACAGGTTGCCCGGTAACAGGCATAATGGAGAACTGCCCGTAATCGTTTATCCATGGACTGGGCTGGTGCGTCTGCTTGAAGCCTCGGATTTTATTGGCCGTATAGACATATTGCCAGCCATCCCCCATTTTTCCGGTTTGCGGTGTCCAAAAATTCATTCCCCACGGACGCGCAATGGCGGGATAGGTGTTTCCGGTAGAAAGCTCGAATGTGGATTGAGTACCCACCAAAGGATTTACATACTGTACCCAATCCTTAGCCTTTATGCTCGTAAAACAGCATAAAAAGGCAAATGCCAATAAAAGTTTTTTCATAATATTTGAATTTCAGATTATCAATAAACAAAACAAGCCTGTTCTATTTGGATTTGGAAGAAGATATAAAAACGTTTTCGCCTATTACCTTGTATTTGATACCAATGGAATTCTTTATCAAATCCAATGTGGCAGCTACGTTTTCTTTCTTCTTCAACGGTCCGGAATATGTTCTTTCAATGTCCACATCCGGTGCTATAATGATTTTCACGTTATAGGCTCTCTCCAAAATCTTGCAAAGCGTGCGTATGTCCGTCTGATTTAAATCGAATGCCGTATCATGCCAGCCCTCTATACCCGGTTCTGCTGGTTTCACTGTCAGTCGTCGGGTCATTCCGTCCAATTCGGCCTGTTGCCCCGGCGAAAGCACTATCATGCCTTCACCATGATTGCCCTTTACTTCTACCTCACCTTTCAATAAGGTGGCTACCGCCCTTTGTCCGTTTTCCCCGGACTTCAAATTAAAGGTTGTTCCCAATACCCTCACTTGCATGGCATGGCTTTGTACGATAAAAGGCTTGGCTGTATTTCTCTTCACATCAAAGAAACCTTCTCCGTTCAGATACACATGCCTCTCGCCACCTTCAAAATTACGGGGATATTGCAAAATCGTGTTTTTATTCAACCATACTTTGGTTCCATCCGGAAGCATCAGCTCCTTTATGGTTTCATTGGCCGTAACAGTGACCAAAGATTCGGAACTACGACTACCCGCCTGATAGAACCAGTAGCTCATACCTCCTATAAAAAAAGCACCGACTGCAATAGCTGCATATTGCATCCACCGGTGAAACAGTGTACGCTTCAACTTACGCTTCCGCTCCTCTCCGATCCTTTGCGACAATTGTTTTTCAGCCTTCGCAAGGAGTGCTTCCTCAGAAGCCGCATCGGATTTTCCCAAATGGTACAGTTCCTCTAATGTAAATAATTCATGAGCATTCTCTTCCGACTCCTCCAACCAGACATTCAACGAGCGAAGTTCCTCTTCCGAACATTCACCCGCTAAAAACTTTACTATTATTTTTTCATCCAATTTGCCCATTTTCCTGTTCATGTTACAATATTAGAACAATCCTATCTTTAAAAACACTTACTAATCCGACCGATAATTAAAGAGAAAATGCCTATTTGCACATCGGAGTGGCAACCTTTCGGTTACCACCCGGTACGTTCATACTGCTTTCCGCTCCACTCTACTTCATCGTCGTACAACAATCGGGATATACGGCTGAATTCTTTTTCATACGAACGTTCGTTGTTCAAATCGTAAACAGCAAAATAGCCCCAACCGTTCTGACGGATGTTTTTCAAGCAGTCATCATCTATCTTTACATCTCCTCTGGCTGTAGTGACTTCAATAGCATACGGGCATTGTTTGGCTATGCTTACCGTATCGGCAGGAATGGCCTTCCACTTACCGTAATATCCGTAAATGGAATAGTCGATCAATTCATCCACTGTTTTTCCTTCTACCGTACCGACCGGATAGTCGTATCCTGCATACCAATAAATTCCTATTGTCTTGTCCGGCATTAACTTACGGCTTTCATATACCAAATCGGCATAACGCTGCGAAGTACATTCTTCAATACTTGGCGCTACTGCATCCGAAGGAATATAGGGCTCCACAGCCTGGTCGGTAGCATAGGTGGAATACTCATCATCAAAGTCTATGCCGTCAAATCCATAAATATCGATATACGCTTTCAAATCCTTTGCAAAGGCGCGGGCGGCATCTTTCGAAAGACTACGCATACCGGCAGCAGTGTGGTCTCCCAAGATGGAGAGATGAACTCTTATGCCTTTTGCCTGTAACGGGCGTACAGTCTGCTCGATATTATCAAGTACAAATCTGGTTTGCTCGTTACACGAAACATAAGGAACATCATCCGCGCTCAAACGAATATTGGCTGCAAATACACTGGCTATGTCAAAGAAAGGAGACTTATCGCTCTTCATCGTGTACTCACCCGCATTCAACATACTTTCACGATTGACTTCCACATAACATAAATTCTTTACTTTGCGTCCCGCATTGACTTCCAGCATGGCTGCAAGCGGTTTTACCAAATAAATAAAGGCCTTGTTGTCCGTATGTTTTTCCGTTCCCGCAGTAGCTACCGCCGATACAGCCACAGCATAGGTAGCCCCTTCCGTTCCACCCGGCAGTATATCCAGTGCAAGTGTGGCAGACTTACTTTTACCGGCTTCAACAACCACGTTGCCATTGTTTTCCAGCAACAGTTTGTCTGCCGGATACATCGTATACCCCGTACCATTCAACTGGTTATAAGCATCCAATATCCTGGAATCCAGTTTGAAAGTAACGGCAACCTCCTGTTCTGCCGGTTCACTCAATTCAAAAAACAAATGTCCCGTAGCTTTTTTATCTCCTCTGAGCGCAATGGGAGTCAACATTTTTGCACCGGCGGCAGACTTCACTTCCCCGAAAATCGCTCCGGGATTTTCCGTAGTCTGTTTTCTGCCATTACCCACTTCGGAGCAACCGGAATTCAATATCATTGATGACAGCATTAAAACACCTGCCGATATAAGCGTTCCTATTTTCATATATCTCATATATTATTATTCATTTAGATTAAAAACAAAAACTAACCTAAGAGAGATATCCGCAATCATACTTAGGTTAGTTTTCCATATAGGAAAACGGCAATGCACCGTTTTCCTATCATAACTTAAAACGGATTATCTGAAGTTATCCGGTGTTTTCCATTTACCGGTTTCATCCATCGTATCTGCCACATCCCACCATACTTTAGTACCTTGCGTATAAGCAGGCTTGTTCGGATTTCTGGATTCACTGTTCGGATAGCTTACACGCTTAATCAGTTTGGTATTCTCTACCTCACCGCTTGAGTTGTTGCCATAACGCGGCAGCAACAAATAACGGGGATAATCTGTGCGGCGAACCTCAGCCCAACCTTCGTTACCGTTAGGATAGACAGCCAGCCATTTTTGTGTAATGATTTGTTCCAGTTGTTCTTCTCTTGAACCACCTGCTTCGAAAGCCTCTTTACCTTTCAAATGGTCGATATATTCCTCTGCTTTATCTGAAGCAATACCATAATAGTTCATAGAAGCACGTACACCATCTTCATACAATCTTCCGGCAACCGCAGTTCCTGTTTCATTGCCCCAACCACGCAATGCAGCCTCAGCTCTCAGGAAAAGAGATTCAGAGTAACCGAGCCAAATAATTTCACGAGCCTGATTCCACCAACAATCGGGAAGCATTTCATCGCTCTTCAGATTAGTCTTCATAGGTGAATACTTCACTGTATACTTAGAACCGACTTCTTTTGCTCCATTTCTGTATCCGCCGTATTCAGCATTGGGGTCCTCTGCTTTATAATCGTCCTTGATTCCCGGATCATAGGGTGAAGGACGGAAGAACAGTATCTTGCAACGGGGATCCAAATAGCAATTCGCTTCTTTTTCATTATACTTGGTAGCGTCCAATCCAAAGATAGTACCTTCCTCATCTGCATTTCGGGCAACCTTTTCAACAAAGCCACTGACATTGGCATCTACACCCTCTTTAAGAGCCTGATTTTTATAAGCCCACTCCATCTCTTTCGGTAAAACGCAACTTGCACCCCAGCTGAACATCAATGCAAAGATATTCTCATTGCCACCGGTTATCCACTGACGTTTAGGAATCAGTTTCATATTATCTTCCTGGCCTTTCATCAAGCCCGAAGGATCTGACAAAGCTTTTTCTCCTTGCTCCCGAGCAACTTCCGGAGCAACATTGCTTACACGTAAAGCCAGACGTAAGCGCAAGGTATTGGCGAAACGAATCCACGGCTCTACCTTACCTCCATAGATGCGGTCGTCCTCAGCACTGAAAGAGTATTGATCTACAGCAGGCGGATTATGCAATCCCGTAATGGCTTGGTCGAGCAATTTAAAGATAATGTCATACACTTCTTTCTGCGGAGTATAAGTAACATTTTCCGTAGGCGGCATCGCACCTTTCACATAATACTGGATAGGAATATCACCATACGTATCGGTTTGTGCCGAAAGCAGGAAAGCGTAATAGATACGGGTTATATAGAACGCATTGTGATAATACTCCTTGTTGCAGAACCAGAAAGTCTTGATAAGCTGGCTGTACTCGGCAATCGTACGGTCGTCATAAAAATGCTTCCAACGGGCAGCAGACCAACCGTCATTATAAGCATACGCCGGTGAATTGTTCAAGAAACCGTTCGAGCCATTATATGCCGCATAGACATCATGCGTCAGATTGGTAGCAGTCTGGTAATCGTTATACAGACCTTCATAAGTAAAGTTGAAGAAAATAGAGCCTAGCGCACTTTCTGTTGCCTTCAAACTTTCCAAAGCGCTCTCCGAAATGGTATAATCGATATCAATACCCTCCGGACCGCAATCCATAACCGACGGGTCATAGACAGGTGCGTTCGGATTGGTATTCATTTCTTCAAAATCATGGCATCCGGCCAATGCCAGCAATGAGCAGAGAGCAACGGATTTATATAAATTAAGTTTCATATAATTTTAATATTTGAGTTTTTAAGTTTCCTACTGCATTATCAAGTTTAAAAACCTAAGCTGACAGACAGACCGAATGTACGGGTATAAGGCAGTGCCGCATAGTCGATGGCCTGTGAGAACATGGTTGTATCATAACCACCCTCCGGACTTGTACCCGGTGTATGTTTCAGCAGGTAACAAAGGTTACGTGCCACGAATGATACGCTGAGCGACTGAATCGGAGTCTTTTTCAACAGTTTAGTCGGGAAATTGTAACCGATTGACAACTCTTTCAATTTGATGAATGAAGCATCGTACAAGAAATCTTCCGCCAACAACGCACCGTAATACTGGCTTGCCGTAATCTTGGTAGTATTGGGTTGTCCGCTTTCGGTTACGCCGGGGAACACCATCATATAATTATCCTTCTCACCGCGATTCTCGGTACGCTTTGCCAAACCGTTACCGGCTGCCACCATCTCGGAATAAGAAAGGATGTCGCCACCGAATTTCATATCGAACATTGCCGACAAGGTAATTCCCTTATAAGTAAAGGTAGGAGATACGGACATAGTCAAATCAGGCTGAATATTGCCGATAGGATTGTTTACGCGTTCCTTCTCATCGTTGATTGTCTGAGGCAAACCGTTCTCACCGATAATGATATTACCGCTGTCATCGCGTTTGTACAGTTTCTGAGCATAGATTTCACCCAGTTTTTCTCCGGCACGTGCACCTACGTTAACGGGGAAGTTGTTGTCACCGTTAAAGAACAGGTAGTTCACATTAGCATCCGGTGCCAATTCTTTCACCTTAGATACGTTATGAGCAATATTCACATTCAAATCGAACGTAAAGTCTTTGGTATCCACAATTGTAGAATAAAGCATCAACTCCACACCCTGATTGGTAATCAAACCGGCATTTACCCATTGTCCGCCACTCCAGGGAGCCGCTGCGGGCACTTTCATAATCTGGTTCTTAGTCTTGCTATAATAGTAAGTGAAGTCAAAACCCAAACGGTTATTAAAGAATTTCATATCAAGACCAGCCTCGTAAGAGGTAGCGATTTCCGGTTTCAGATTGTCATTCATCTTCACATTGCTCTTATCCGGAACCAGAATACCGTTGTCGAACTTATAACCATAGGTATTTATCAACTGATAGGGTTCCGTATCCTTACCCACCTGAGCAGCAGAAAGACGCAACTTGGCAAAGGTAACCCACGACGGCAACGGTTTGTCGATGCTCTTCATAAAGTCGGAGATAACAAAACTCAAGTTGGCGCTGGGATAGAAGAACGAGTTGTGTGCCTTTGGCAAAGTAGATGACCAGTCGTTACGGGCCGTAATATCGAGTGACAGATATTCCTTCCATGACATCTGTACCGAACCGAATACGGAATTCATGGCACGTTCACGTTCCACATTAGCAGCGGTACGAAGCAGATTGGAAGCATTGAACATCCACAATCCTTTAGTGTGCATATTACCCACACCGGCAGTAAGGTTCTCGAATTTCTGATACATGAAGTTAGCGCCGGCAGTAAAGCCCAGACGGAAGTTATCAGTCAACTGGCGATCGCCCATCAATACAAATTCGGCATTGCTTTCAAAGAAGTTCTCTTCACCGCGATCCATCTTGTCATCCTTAATCTGGCTGGGGAAAGATTCTCCGCTGATACCGTCACCGCCATTGGTATTCTCCACACGGGTACGATAGTAGTCGAACGCATATTTGGCTGAAAGATGCAACCAATCGGTAAAGTTGATTTTAGCTCCATAATAACCGAAGGCACGCCAGCGCTCGTCGCTGTTGTGACGTTGGTTCAGTACATAATAAGGATTACGGATGCCGGCTGTAGGACCATACCAGTTGCTGTGTACACGGTTCTCCGTAGAATATTGTTTCAAATCGTCCAGACGGACATTATGAGGAATACCCATCAACTGATTGATTGCACCGTAGTTACCATACTCCGGACGGTCTGTTGCCTTCGTGCGGCTCAAAGAGATTTTACCGTCCATAGACATCCACTTATTCAGTTCCGTACCGGCATTAAGGTCGATATTCACACGATTCAGTTTTTCATTGGGGAATACGCCCTTGCTGTCCGAAATACCGACAGAAGCACGATAATGAGAAGTTTCCGTACCGTTGCTCACAGATACGTTATGATTTTGAGAGAAACCGGTATCGAAATAATCCTCCAGTTTATTGCCATACTTGGAGTAAGCGTATGTCTCACCGTTCCAAGCCTTTTGCTGGCTGCCGTCAAGAACAGGTCCCCAACTGCCCGATGCCGATGTAGTATATTCAGCACCGCCATTCGCACCGATTTGTCCTTGTCCGTAACGGGTTTGCTGTTCCAGCGTTTCCGCTACACTGCTCCAGGTGAAATTACCGTTATAACGCACACCGAAACCGGTTTTCTTGGAACCTTTCTTGGTTGTAACAAGGATAACACCGTTACCGGCACGCGATCCGTAAAGAGCTGCCGCATTAGGTCCTTTCAACACGGAAATACTTTCAATGTCATCCGGATTAATGTCGAGTGCTGCGCCACCACGGTCTACACCACCATAGAAGGAAGCATCGCTGTTATTGTTATCGCTGAACGGTACACCGTCTACAATCCACAACGGCTGGTTGTTGTCGCTCAAGGAAGAGTTACCGCGGATGGTGATTTTGGTAGAGCCGCCCAAGCCGGTAGCCGAGGTGTTCATTTGAAGACCTGCCACCTTACCTTGCAGTGCGCTGGTTACCGACGGGTCGCCGGTTTTATTCAGTTCATCGCTCTTCAGTTCCTGAACCGCATAACCCAGCATCTTCTTCTCGCGCTTGATACCGAGGGCAGTAACCACAACCTCCTGCAATAACTGCGAGTCGTCTTTCATCGTTACATTGATGGCGGCTTGTCCGTTTACATCAATGTCTACCGCTTCATAGCCAATGTAAGAGAAACGTAATTTGGCCGACGGAGCCGAAACATTCAGCGTATAATTACCGTCAATATCCGTAATCGCACCGTTGGAAGTCCCCACTTCCTGAATACTTGCGCCAATCAACGGTTCGCCCGTAGTATCCGTAACGGTTCCCGTTACCTTGTGAGTTGCCTGCTGGGCTACCTGGGCAACTGCCGTCCGCGTTTCTTTTTTAGAAAGATACACCACGCCGTCTTCAATGCGATAGCTGACACCCTTTCCCTCGAGCGCCTTGTCCAAAACGGTTTCCAACGAAGCATTCTTCAAATTCACTGCATGTACAGGAATGGAAGCCAGATTGTCATCATAAAAAAATTGGTACTTGGACTGCGCCTTGATCTGCTTTATCATAGTCCCTAAACGGGCATTTGACAAAGCAACATTCAGTTGAGCTGCCGCAATCTAAGAAGAGGTTGCAAACATGGCAAAAATAAGAAATGCACGAAGCAGTTTCTGAAAATTGCACAAATACTTGTTTTTCATACTTGTCTCTTTTAAGATTAAACTAATTACTTTATATTAGATTTTTTCACTACGATAATATAACAACCACACCTATGGAAAACACTTACGCGAGCAAACACTTTTTTTTCAACAAAAAATATTTATCTTACAATCAAAACCTTACAGCTATTTGTTCCGGATATAACCTTCCAGCCGGCTACGCAAAAATTTCAATGCCTTATACATATGAGCCTCTACCGTACGGAGCGATACATCCATGGCTTCGGCAATATCCTTATTCTTCATATTGTGCAAGTAGCTGAGTTTAAATACCAGCTTGCATTTTTCCGGCAATTCGTCGATGGCGCTGATGATATGCTTCCTTAATTCCCGGTCTTCTATCCGTTTCAGCACATCGTTATCATCCGGCTGGTAAAACAGGGCGCGTTTATTGTACACTTCCTGCATGGCTGCTTCATAGCTGTTCTTGATGTCGCGATGTTTCAACACATTCAGTGCACGGGTATAAACCGCCCGGTACAGAAAAGCTTGTATCTGCTCGCCCACTGTCACACTGTCTTTTCTGTGCCAGAGCTCCACAAACACTTCCTGCACCACATCCTCGGCATCTTCCTCCCCTACCATGCGCGTTGCATAAAACAGCAGATTCGCATAGTATTTCCGGAAAAGTTGCCTGTACACTATGTCAAACTCATCTTCCATATATTATTTCAAGGTAAGCTCAATACCATGCTTTTCCGGGTTCACTTCCCATTTCGAACTCCAGAATACTTCCGTTCATTATCTGCTCATGCGTAATATAACTTTTGTCATAAGGCTTTCCGTCGAGCTTCACCGACCGGATATACCTATTCTTCCCGCTCACCCCATGAGCAAGAACCATAAAGGTTTTGCCATTGGACAACCGCATCCTTACCTCCGGATACAGCGGCGTACCTATTTCATACTCACCGCCAACCGGATTTACAGGATAGAATCCCATGGCGCTGAATACATACCAGGCAGACATCTGCCCGCAATCCTCATTACCGCACAAGCCGGCGGGCGTATTCTTATACAGCTCACGCATCACCTCCGACGCATACTTCTGGGTTTTCCAGGGTTGCCCCACTTTGTTGAACAGATAAATAACATGATGGCTCGGTTCATTGCCATGCGCATACTGCCCTATCATACCGGTACTGAAAATAGGAAGTTCCTCATCATCGGCAGGGCGGTACGTGAACATACTGTCAAGCTTCTGCGCAAAGCGCTCCTTCCCGCCGGTCAGGGCTATCAGTCCGTCAATATCCTGCTGCACCGACCAGAAATACTGCCAACCGTTGCTTTCGCAAATATGCGGCGTATAATCATCCGGCGAGAAACCGTCTATAAAAGCTCCCCTGTCATCACGCGGCTGCATGAAAGATGTCTGCGGATTATATACATTCTTATAATTCTGCGAACGTTTGTAGAATTCATCCGCTATCTGCCGCTCACCCAGCTTCTCGGCCAAGCGGGCTATACAGTAATCATCGTAAGCATACTCCAGGGTTTTGGAGAGCGACCAGTTCTCTGCATTATAGCTATCCGTCACGTTGTAAGGCACATATCCATGCTTCTTATAAAGGCCGATGCCCCGATAATCATCCATATTGGCTGTGGCCACGCAAGCCTCCAAAGCCTTCTTAGCATCAAAATCCCCTATACCTTTCAGACAGGCATCCACAATGACCGGTACGGAGTGATAGCCTATCATCATATCCGTTTCGCTGCCATAAAAATTCCATACCGGCAGGCGACCGTTCTGCTCATAAAAGGCAAGGAAGGATTTCACCATGTCGTTCACACGCGCCGGCTCTATATAAGTATAAAGCGGATGAGAGGCACGGTACGTATCCCATAAGGAGAAAGTGCTGTAATTCGTCCATCCGTCGGCTTTATGTACCTGCCTGTCGGGCCCGTAATAAGAACCGTCCACATCGGCATAGATGGTAGGAGCCAGCATCGAGTGGTAAAGGGCCGTGTAAAACTTCACCTTTTCATCGCGATTGCCGCACTCGATTTCTATCCGTGACAAATGCCCGTTCCAGTTTTTGCGTGCGGCAGCAAGGTATTTATCGAAATCATCATCAGGTACTTCCGCCGCCAGATTACGTGCTGCCCCTTCCATGCTTACCCCCGAAATGGCCGTGCTCACAAGGAGCTGTTCTCCCTTTGTTGTCTTAAAGTCAAAACGTGCCATGACCGAAGTCCCGATTCTTTTTCCATCTTTCAGGACTGCTGCCGAATCCAGCCGCATCGTCTCAAAGGGGCGGGAAAAGCGTGTACGGAAAAAGATGCGCTGACCGCGCGCCCATCCGTCAGAAAAACGATAGCCCTGAATAGTAACGGAATCCACTTTCTCTACATAGGAATCTTCCGTAAAGTCCCAGTTCATGGCTTTCCTCAAATTCAGGATAACGGCTGCATCAGCCTGGGGAAAGGTATAGCGCTGAATGCCGCAACGCTCGGTTGCGGTAAGCTCTACGTTGATATCGTAATCTTTCAGGAGCACGCGATAGTAACCTGCGCTTGCGGACTCATCGGCATGCGAGAACCGGGAATGGATGCCCAACGGTTCTTCAGCCTCCTTATAAGGAAGAGTTACCGGCATGAAGGAAATGTCATACAAATCGCCCGCCCCTGTACCCGAAAGATGGGTGTGACTGAAACCGGCAATCGTACTGTCGGGATAAAAATATCCCGAAATGCGGTCCCAACCGGGAAGCCCGTTGTCGGGACTGAGTTGCACCATGCCGAAGGGAACCTGTGCACCGGGATATGTATTCCCGGTAAAATCTGTACCGATAAACGGATTTACATAGTCTGCATAACATTCGTCTGCGACTTTCAAAGCGTCCCGCTGCATACAAGAGGATAGCAACAGGACAGGCAAGACTGTACAAATGGATCTCAATATTTTCATAATATGATACGGTTAACATATTCAAACTGCCTATTAAAACAACTCAACATGAAATAACACTTATTTCCATAAGTATGTCCGAATACAAATATAAGAAAAACATGTATATTTTCACACTTTTTGCATATTTTTTCGTCCGCATCCCCAAAACGGATAAAGAAAGTTTTCTACAAGATAAAGCATTCGGAACTCATGTTTTTTATTTATGTTTGCGTAAAAAAAACAAATGAACTATACAACTTACCTCTTTGACTTCGATTACACGCTTGCCGATTCTTCACGCGGCATCGTCACCTGTTTCCGCAACGTGCTGAACCGCCACGGCTATACCCACCCGACCGACAACGACATCAAACGCACCATCGGCAAAACGCTGGAAGAATCTTTTTCCATTCTTTCCGGCGTAACCGATACCCGCCAGTTGGCTGAGTTCAAAAAAGAATATATAAAAGAGGCAGATACGCACATGACCGTCAATACCGTGCTTTTCCTTGAAACCAAGTCGGTACTGGCAGCCTTGAAAGATTCAGGCGCCCGCATCGGAATTATATCCACCAAATTCCGTTACCGCATCAAGGAGTTGCTGGACCAGCATTTTCCCGAAGACTTTCTTGACATCATCATCGGCGGAGAAGATGTGCAAACGCCCAAACCATCGCCGGAAGGTCTGCTGCTTGCCATCAGGCAACTCCATGTCACCAAGGCCGAAACACTGTACATCGGTGACAGTACGGTAGATGCAGAAACCGCACAAAAGGCCGGAGTGGATTTTGCAGGTATCACGCACGGCATGACCACCGCCGAAGAACTGAAGAAATACCCGCACAAGAAAATAATGAGCAGCCTGGAAGAATTGTTAGAACGGGAACCATTGCCCGCCGCTGCATCCCCAAGGAACATCAGTGTACGTCGCATTGCGCTTCTGCTGCTCCTCTTTGCTGCATTCGCCGCTTTCTTTTGCTTTCTCATCTTTATATAATGCTTAAGGAAATACCTTGCCACAATTAAATCGTTCCGCTATGGAGAAAGTTTTGTTCTGCCATGGTGGAACAAAATTTCCTCCACGGTGGAACAGAATGTTCTCCACGATGGAACGAATAAGCCTTCGCATCTCCACCGCTTAACGGCACTCCCGGAACATCCCGGCTTATGGAGAAGCATTTGTTTAAGCACGAAATATTAATTGTCTAAAAAAAGAGAAAGAAAGATTTGTCCGTTCCAAATAAAAGAGGTAATTTTGTGCCCGATTATTCCGCACCGGGTTTAATTAAGTGTATTCTAAGTGATTAGAGACCACCCGACGGAGCTAACTTATACATTATATATAAGAAATGTACGCAATTGTAGAAATCAACGGCCAGCAATTCAAAGCAGAAGTTGGCAAGAAACTGTTTGTACACCACATGCAAAACGCTGAAGCCGGTGCAACAGTAGAATTCGAGAAAGTTCTTTTGGTAGACAAAGACGGCAACATCACTGTAGGTGCTCCTACTGTAGAAGGCGCAAAGGTAGTTTGCGAAGTTGTTTCCGGTTTGGTAAAAGGTGACAAGGTTCTTGTTTTCCACAAGAAAAGAAGAAAAGGATATCGCAAACTGAACGGTCACCGTCAGCAATTCACAGAGTTAACAATTAAGGAAGTAGTAGCTTAATCAAATTAAAACAGTAAGAAGAAATGGCACATAAAAAAGGTGTCGGTAGTTCTAAGAACGGCCGCGAATCACAGAGCAAGAGATTAGGCGTTAAGATATTTGGTGGCGAAGCTTGCAAGGCAGGTAACATCATCGTTCGTCAAAGAGGTACTGAATTCCATCCGGGTAACAACATCGGTATGGGTAAAGACCACACTCTTTTCGCCTTGGTAGACGGAACTGTACAGTTCAAAGTAGGTAGAGAAGACAGAAGATTCGTTTCTGTTATTCCTGCCGAAAATGCAGAAGCATAAGTTTCCGGACAAAAAATAAAGCGAAGGGATGCAATCTGTCTGATTGCATCCCTTTCTTTTTAAGCGCAAAAATAAGCAAGTTTCTTTTTTGTAATACTTTTGATTTGCACTATCTTTGCCCTCACAAATCCGGAATATCATAAAAACAAGTATAAGATATGCTTACCATTAAACAAATTACAGACAATACCGACGCGGTAATCCGCGGACTGGAGAAAAAGCACTTCAAAAACGCCAAAGAAACCATTGAGCAAGTGCTGGAAACCAACAACAAACGACGCAATACCCAAACAATCTTAGATAAGAACCTGTCGGAAGTCAATTCCCTGTCCAAATCTATCGGAATGCTGATGAAAGAGGGCAAGAAAGACGAGGCAGAGACTGCCAAAAACCGTGTAGCCGAATTGAAAGAAGCCAACAAGGCATTGCAGGAAGAAATGGACCAAGCTGCAACCGACCTGCAGAACCTGCTCTATACAATTCCCAATGTTCCTTACGACAGCGTACCCGAAGGTGTAGGCGCCGACGACAATGTGGTTGAAAAAATGGGCGGCATGGAAACCGAACTTCCCAAAGATGCGCTTCCACACTGGGAACTGGCCAAGAAATACGATCTGATAGACTTTGACCTGGGTGTTAAAATCACGGGTGCGGGCTTTCCTGTATATAAAGGAAAAGGCGCACAGCTCCAACGTGCGCTCATCAACTTCTTCCTGGACGAGGCACGCAAGTCGGGCTATACGGAAATAATGCCGCCGACAGTGGTCAATGCGGCTTCCGGTTACGGAACAGGCCAGTTGCCCGACAAAGAGAGTCAGATGTATCATTGCGAAGTGGACGATTTGTATCTGATTCCGACTGCCGAAGTTCCCGTAACGAATATCTATCGCGATGTAATCCTTGACGAGAAGCAGCTTCCTATCAAAAACTGCGCTTATACGCAATGTTTCCGTCGCGAAGCAGGCTCATACGGTAAAGACGTACGCGGCTTGAACCGTCTGCACGAATTCTCCAAAGTAGAATTGGTGCGCATCGACAAGCCGGAACATTCCAAAGAGTCTCACCAAGAGATGTTGGACCATGTGGAAGGATTGCTCCAGAAACTGGAACTGCCTTATCGCATCCTGCGTCTGTGTGGTGGCGACATGAGTTTTACAGCTGCCCTTTGCTTCGACTTCGAGGTGTACTCCGAAGCACAGAAACGCTGGCTGGAAGTAAGTTCGGTATCCAACTTCGACACTTATCAGGCCAACCGCCTGAAATGCCGCTACCGTACAGCGGAAAAGAAAACAGAGCTTTGCCATACACTGAACGGTTCTGCGCTGGCATTGCCGCGTATCGTAGCAGCGCTATTGGAAAACAACCAGACACCGGAAGGTATCCGCATTCCGAAAGCACTGGTTCCCTATACAGGATTTGAGATGATTGACTAAGGAAACATCATTTCCTCATTCAAAATAATAAAAGGTGCGTCAGAATATAAAATTCCTATTATTCTGACGCACCTTTCATACAGAGCAGAAGGCTGAAAGCCTTATATCTTACAGGAATGTGTGTCAAAACTAAAATCCCCATAATTGCCCCCTCACTCCTCAAGTCCCTCTTCCTTTAAAAGGTCATTCTCTATCCTCAAAACCCTTTCATCCCTTCCCTCTGACTCTTTTTTCCCCTGCACATTCTTTGTTATTAACAAATAACCCGTATCTTTGCATAATCTATCATTCTGAAAGAAATCGCGTAATTACACCAACAAAATTATAAGATAATGAATAAAATCATTAGCAAAGAACATTTCTCTGAAAAGGTCTTCAAATTAGTAATTGAAGCACCGTTAATTGCTAAATCGCGCAAGGCAGGACACTTTGTAATAGTACGTGTAGGCGAAAAAGGCGAGCGCATGCCGCTGACCATTGCCGCTGCCGACCCTGTAAAGGGAACTATCACTTTGGTTGTACAGGAAGTAGGTCTCTCATCTACCCGCTTGTGTGAGCTGAATGAAGGTGATTATATAACCGATGTTGTCGGTCCGCTGGGACAAGCCACCCATATCGAGAACTTCGGAACTGTTGTTTGCGCCGGTGGCGGTGTGGGTGTAGCCCCGATGCTTCCCATCGTGCAGGCATTGAAAGCTGCCGGTAACCGTGTGATTACAGTGCTGGCAGGACGCACCAAAGAGCTGATTATCCTTGAAAAAGAGATGCGCGAAAGCTCCGACGAGGTCATTATCATGACGGACGACGGTTCATACGGCCGTAAAGGTTTGGTTACGGAAGGTGTGGAAGATGTTATCAAACGCGAGAAAGTAGACAAATGCTTCTGTATCGGCCCGGCCATTATGATGAAATTCGTTTGTTTGCTGACGAAGAAATACGAAATACCCACCGATGTATCCTTGAATACCATCATGGTAGACGGAACCGGAATGTGCGGCGCCTGCCGTATCACCATCGGCGGTAAAACCAAATTTGTATGCGTAGACGGCCCGGAATTCGACGGTCACCAGGTAGATTTCGACGAAATGCTGAAACGCATGGGTGCATTCAAAAATATCGAACGCGAAGAAATGCATAAACTGGAAGAACCGCAAACTTGTCAGGCAACCGGCGAGAACACTCAGGCAGAAGATGAAAAAAACCGCAATGCCGCCTGGCGTCAAGAACTGCGCAAGTCCATGAAAGCCAAAGAGCGTACTGCCATTCCCCGCGTGGAAATGAACGAGTTGGATGCGGAATACCGTTCGCACAGCCGCAAGGAAGAAGTGAACCGGGGATTGACCGAGGAACAGGCCCTGACAGAAGCCAAACGTTGTTTGGACTGCGCCAATCCGGGGTGCATGGAGGGTTGCCCCGTAGGTATAGACATACCCCGTTTCATCAAGAATATAGAACGCGGCGAGTTTCTGGAAGCAGCCAAAACATTGAAAGAAACCAGCGCATTGCCCGCTGTCTGCGGTCGTGTGTGTCCGCAGGAAAAACAATGCGAATCCAAGTGTATCCATTTGAAGATGAACGAAAAGCCGGTTGCCATCGGTTATCTGGAACGCTTCGCCGCAGATTACGAGCGGGAAAGCGGACAAATCTCCGTGCCGGAAATCAAAGAAAAGAACGGCATTAAGATTGCTGTAATCGGTTCGGGACCCGCCGGTCTGTCTTTCGCCGGAGATATGGCGAAATATGGTTACGATGTTACCGTATTCGAGGCACTGCACGAAATCGGCGGCGTATTGAAATACGGTATCCCCGAGTTCCGTCTGCCCAACAAGATTGTGGATGTAGAAATCGAGAACCTTGCCCAAATGGGTGTGAAGTTTATCAAGGACTGCATCATCGGCAAGACATTAAGCGTAGAACAACTGGAAGAAGAAGGGTTCAAAGGCATATTCGTCGCTTCCGGTGCCGGACTGCCGAACTTTATGAACATCCCCGGTGAAAACTCCATCAATATCCTATCGTCCAACGAATACCTGACGCGCGTCAACCTGATGGACGCCGCCAGCGAGGATTCCGATACGCCTGTGCCTTTCGGTAAATGCGTAGCCGTTATCGGTGGCGGTAACACGGCTATGGACTCCGTCCGCACAGCCCGCCGCCTGGGCGCCGAACGCGCTATGATTATCTACCGCCGCTCGGAAGAAGAAATGCCCGCACGTATCGAGGAAGTGAAACATGCCAAGGAAGAAGGTGTGGAATTCCTGACACTCCACAACCCGATAGAATACATTGCCGACGAGCAAGGAAAAGTAAAACAGGTGGTTCTTCAGAAAATGGAACTGGGCGAACCCGATGCATCCGGACGCCGCAGTCCTGTCCCCATTCCGGGAGCTACCGAAACGATTGACATAGACCTTGCTATTGTCAGCGTGGGTGTATCGCCTAATCCGATTGTTCCGAGTTCTATCAAAGGACTTGAATTGGGGCGCAAAGGTACGATTGCCGTAAACGACAACATGCAGTCGTCCATACCGACCATTTATGCCGGTGGCGACATTGTCCGCGGCGGCGCTACCGTAATCCTTGCTATGGGCGACGGGCGGAAAGCTGCCGCAGCAATGAATGAACAACTGAAGAACTAAAGAAACTTCACCATAAAAAGAAAGAAAGCGTATCGCAATGAACGATACGCTTTCTTTTTCTTTCTATCTGATACAGAACTTATTTCACCACCTTGTTTGTCACCGGATCAGGAAAAATCACCGTCGGCTTAAACGTCTTGGCCTCTTCAAAGTCCATCAATGCATACGACATGATAATAACAATGTCATCCGGTTGAACCCTACGGGCTGCCGCGCCGTTCAAACAGATTTTGCCCGAACCGCGCTCGCCTTTAATAATGTAAGTTTCAAAACGTTCACCGTTATTATTGTCGGCAATATAAACCTTCTCGCCGGCAATCATGTTAGCGGCATCCATCAAATCCTCGTCAATCGTGATGCTCCCCATATAATTGAGGTTGGCTTCCGTAACACGGGCGCAATGGATTTTAGACTTCAACACTTCAATCATCATAAGATTGGCTTTTTTATGTTTATTATTCCTTATACTTGATATTGTCAATCAGGCGGACTTCTCCGCAGAACACCGTAATGCAACCCACGGCATACGAAGTATCTTCCCAATCGGCAATCTTCTGCAACGTGTTGCCGTCCACCAGTTCAAAGTATTCCAGACGCAGGCCGGGAGCGGCTGCAATGGCATCTTCCACAAACTTCTGTGTCTCAGCAACCGTATGCGAAGCCGCAAAGGTACGACTTTCAAATAAAGTCTGCGAAATTTTCAAAGCATTTTTGCGTTCCTCGTCAGACAAACGGGCATTGCGGCTACTCAGCGCCAAGCCGTCTTCCTCACGTACGATGGGACAACCTACAATCTCCAACGGATACTTCATCTGACGCACCATTTCACGGATAATGGCCAATTGCTGAAAGTCCTTTTCTCCGAAATAGGCGCGATCCGGCTGCACCGCATCAAACAACTTGCTCACAATCTGGCACACACCGTTAAAGTGTCCCGGACGAAAGGCTCCTTCCATTACCGTATCCAAAGGTGCGTAGCTGAATTGGCGCGTATCCGGTTCCGGATACATCTCCTCCACTGCCGGAGCAAAAACAAACGCAGCCCCACATTCTTCCAACAAACGACAATCAGCTTCCGGCGTACGGGGATATTTGATTAAATCATTTTGGTCATTAAACTGAGTAGGATTTACAAAAACACTTACTACAGCGGCATCATTCTCCGCCACACAACGTTTTACCAATGAAGCATGACCGGCATGCAAGGCCCCCATCGTAGGTACCAGACCGACCTTCTTACCCTGGGCTCTCATAGCCGAAAGTCCGGCCTGCAAGTCCTTGATAGTATGTACTATTTCCATTTTTATTGGTTATATAATAACTTAGTTGTTCGCAAAACGATGCAAAATAAGCTATTATTTACCACATAAAGAAGAAATATCATAAATTAATGCAAAAGTCATTCCATACCCAAAGCTATATCCAGTCCTTTTTATCACTGATATACAAATAGTTAACAATTCATAAGGAATTATAGATGAGCTCGTCTTGCTTTATTGCCCGATTTTTTTTATATCTTTGCAGAATAATTGAGAACATCGTTATTATGACAAAAGCGAACAAGGTTTTATTTATAACACAAGAAATTACCCCTTACGTTTCAGAATCCGAAATGTCCCTTGTTGGCAGAAACCTGCCGCAAGCAATCCAAGAAAAAGGCAGAGAAATCAGAACGTTTATGCCCAAATGGGGAAACATCAACGAGCGCAGAAACCAATTGCACGAAGTGATACGTCTCTCCGGCATGAACCTTATCATTGACGATACCGACCATCCGCTTATCATTAAAGTAGCTTCCATACAGTCTGCCCGCATGCAAGTTTACTTTATCGACAACGACGATTACTTTCAGAACCGCCTGCAAGTGGTTGATGAGAACGGCGTTGAATATGAAGACAACGATGCACGCGCTATTTTCTATGCACGCGGTGTATTGGAAACAGTCAAGAAACTGCGTTGGTGTCCGGACGTTATCCACTGCCACGGTTGGATGACTGCATTAGCACCGCTGTATATCAAGAAAGCGTATAAAGACGAACCGTCATTCAGAGATGCAAAAGTTGTCTTTTCACTTTATGACAATGACTTCAAGGAACCGTTCCATCCCGATTTTGCCAGCAAGCTTCTTCTGAAGGGTATCAGTAAGAAAGACGTTGCCGATTTGAAAGAGCCGGTGGACTATACAGCTCTCTGCAAACTGGCGGTGGACTATTCCGACGGTGTCATCCAGCAAAGCGAACACGTGAATGAAGAAGTGATAGCATATGCCCGCCAAATCGGCAAGCCTGTCTTAGGCTATCAATCTCCCGAAATCTTTGCAGATGCCTGCAACGACTTCTACGACCAGGTTTGGGGAGCAGAATAAAAATAAAGTATCAATACGAAGAATTATGAAAGTAAAATATTTAGGGATATTGCTTTTTGCAATTCTGGCTTTCTACGGATGCGATGACAATACCGGCACATTGGGCATGAGCATGTTACCTGATTCTGACGGTATTTCAGCCACAACTACGACTTTTGATGTCACCACCAAATCTCTCCTTGCAGAAAAAGTTTATGCCAAGACAAGTACGGGATATGTAGGTAAATTCACAGATCCTGCTCCCGAAGGTTTTGGAAGCTACGAAGCCAGCTTCCTGACTGAGCTGAACTGTACGGACGACTTCAAATTCCCCGCAGTATACGACCCGGAAAAGCATGTGGGAACAATGGCGGGTGATACCGTCGTTTCAGCACAGTTAACAATATACTACTCTTCATGGTTCGGAGATTCCTTAAATCCATGCAGAATGTCGGTATATGAGCTGGACAAAAGATTAGAAAACAAGCACTATACCGATATTAATCCGAAAGAATATTACGGAAATGAAACTGACAAGCCGCATTTTGAAGAAACCGGTTATTTTGAGTTGCACAAAGCATATACTGCTTATGACACCTCTGTTCCCGACTCTGTAAGAAATGCTACCGACTCTAATGGAAACAGTCTTTTTTATCCCAATGTAACTCTGCCTCTAAGCAAGCAGTTTGGAAATGAACTCCTGCAGTTGAACAGAGCCTACCAAAGAGGAGAAAACGATTTCTTCAAAAACTCGGAGAAGTTTATTGACAATGTATTGAAAGGAGTCTATATTAAGACGGATTACGGAGACGGAACAATTCTATACGTTGACCGTGTGGACCTGCAAATGCAATTCCGCTTTCATTACGTAGACAGTTTAGGAGTAAAGCTCACCAAAAAAGACGGTAAAGACTCTTTATATTATAGTACGGCAACAGTGTTTGCCTCCACCAAAGAAGTTATTCAAGCCAATAAGTTTGAAAGCTCCGAGGAATTAATCAAGAAAGCGAATGAAACCGGTTGGAGTTATCTCAAATCGCCTGCAGGTATTTTTACAGAGGCAACCTTGCCCTATGATAAAATACATGAAGAGTTGTCAAACGACACACTGAATGCTGTCAAGCTGACTTTCACAAACTATAATCAGGAAAGTAACAAGTATAAATTCAGCATGAGTGCACCGGAAACCGTACTGTTGCTGCGTAAAAAAGACATGGACTCTTTCTTTGTCAACAATGAGCTTGCAAACAATGTAACCTCTTTTGTCGCAACTCACAACAGTATCGAAACCAACCAATACACCTTTATGAATATAGCCCGTCTGGTTTCTGCTTGCATCAATGAAAAAAAGACCGCCAAACAGAAAGCCAAAGAAGCGGCAGGTACATCGTGGAATGAAACTGCATGGGAAACAGAATGGAGCGAAGGCGAAGGAAAGGATTGGGATAAAGTAGTAATAATCCCCGTAGTTGTGACCTACGATACAAACAGCACTACTCCTTCCATAATTGGTATTCAGCATGACTTGAAGCCTACGTATGCCAAGCTGAAAGGTGGAGACCCGGAACAGGGTGGAACCAAATTGCAAATAGAGGTTACATATACTTCTTTCAATAAGTAAAAAAAGCAGGAACTTAGATTCTATATCTTTATACACAAAAATCTTCATTTATAAAAACCGAAGTTTAGTTTTTATAAATGAAGATTTTGGTTTATAGTTTACTTTAAAGAAAGAGAAGGTTCTGACATAAGCAGAATAGAATTAATCCAAGCTACAAAAAAAGTCCTCCATACTCTCAAATAAAGCATGGAGGACTAACATTATCTAAAGCCAGATAGTGCTATTTGGCAGACTTGGCAGCAGGCTTCTTTGCCGTAACTTTCTTTGCAGTAGACTTTGTAGCAGGCTTAGAAGCATCTTTCGGTTCTTTTTTCTTCTCAGCGGCTTTTTCCTTTTCCAACTTTTTCTGCGCTTTTTCCAACTCTTTATGAAGTTCTTCTATTTCATCCCCCTGATTCTTGATTGTAGTAAGCAAAGCATTCAGCTCCTCGTTATCAATATCCACCGGATAAAGAGAATCAACACGCTTGATAAAGTCTCCCAAAATATTCATATAGTTGGTGAAAGCATCATACGGTGATTCATAGATACCGCGGTTCAACCCTACTCCACTATTCTTGGTCGTCATAAAGCGGAAGTTGTTGCTGGCCTGCAAATAATCCCAATCCTGCTTGATGCGGCGGTCATCACAGATATGTACATGCTCGGCCACACTATACAGTTTATTGAAAGCCTCACGCTGCATTACATTACCCAACCAGCAACTTGTATCTCTTTCTTCATCCACCCACGACATAGGATAAGGTACATCCAATTGTGAAACGGATTTCAACTTGGTAACAATTTCGGTAGGAGTTGAGAAAGTAATGCCTTTTTCCTTAGCACATGCAGGCAATGCCTTCAGGAATTCCAGAATATTGGAGGATAAAGGCTGTGACATCCCTAATGAACAAAGCTCCATAAATATGTTGATAACCTGCTCCTCTTGCGGGAATGCATCGATCCAACTGATATACTTATCGGCAAACAACGGATATTCGTTCCACTCGGAATTCGAGAAACGCAAACTAATATCATCCGACAGTTTAAAATCGCGCAACAGCAACTTTAAGTTCGGATTCATATTACAATGGTACACATAGTGCGGACTCTTCCAGCCAAGCACATGTTTTGCCCCTTCAGTCAGCATTCCCTTAAAACCCATACTTGCCACCATGGCACCAATTTCGTCATTGTAAATCAGACTGGAGTTACGGAACACCTTGGGCGCTTTGCCAAACATTTGTTTCATTTTAGCACTCTGACGCATCACCTCTTCCTTGAAGCAATCTTCATTAGCTAAAGAAGAAAGTCCATGAGAGTACGGTTCAGCCAAGAACTCACAGCATCCCGTATCATTGAGCTGGTGCAACAGGTCGATTACAGCAGGTGCATGGATTTCCAGTTGCTCCAATGCCACACCTGAGATGGATAAAGCCACTTTAAACGCACCACCCGAATCCTTCACCATTCCAATAAGCGTATTCAGTGCAGGAATATACGAACGTTCGGCAACTTCATTAATACTTGTTTCATTGGCATAATCATCATAGTAGTAATGGTTTGTACCAATATCAAAGAAACGATAACGTTTCAGATGTATAATTTGATGTATCTCAAAATAAAGACAGATAGTTCTCATTAGTATTTGTTGTTTTATTATTTACCATAGTTTCTTAACACATCCTCGTAAAGAGCACGGATTCTCAAGCCCACCTTTTCCCAGGTAATTCCGTCCACTTCTTTCTTTCCTTCTTCCTGAAGATAATGGAATAAAGACGGATTCATACAGATGGAATAAATGGCATCCGCCATAGCATGAATATCCCAATAATCGGTCTTAATTACCTTATCGAGGATTTCACCACATCCGGACTGCTTGGAAATGATAGAGGGAGTTCCGCACTGCATGGCTTCCAACGGGGCGATACCGAAAGGCTCGGAAACGGAAGGCATAACGAATACATCACTATTCTTATAAACTTCGTACACTTGCTTACCTTTCATAAAGCCGGGAAAATGGAAACGGTCTGCAATGCCACGTTCGGCAGCCATATTAATCATGGCATTCAGCATATCACCCGAACCGGCCATCACAAAGCGGATGTTGCGGGTACGTTGCAACACCAGTGCAGCAGCTTCCACAAAATATTCCGGACCTTTCTGCATAGTGATACGTCCGAGGAAAGTCACGACCTTCTCTTTCGAATGTTCAGGACGCGGAATATCCTGGTATTCTTGCGAAAGCGGGTACACCGCATTATGCATGGCAAATACCTTTCTCGGATCTTGATGATACTCGTTGATAACAGTACGACGGGTAAGTTCCGACACACACATAATGCAGTCGGCATAATCCATTCCGTTTTTTTCCATGGAATAGACCGTGGGGTTAACTTTACCCCGCGAACGGTCAAAATCTGTTGCATGCACATGGATACAGAGCGGTTTGCCACTCACCATCTTCGCATGTACACCAGCCGGATATGTCAGCCAATCGTGCGCATGAATAATGTCGAATTCCTGTTGACGTGCCACAACTCCGGCTATAATCGAGAAGTTATTGATTTCTTCGTGCAAATTTCCGGGATAACCGCCGGCAAAGTCCATACAGCCAAGATCATTGACGTGCATATAGGAGAAATCCGAGTAAATATGGTCGCGCAAAGCATAATATTGCTCCGGACTCATTGTCGACAAACGAGACTTCAAATAATCGTAATCAACATCACGCCACACGATAGGCACCTGGTTCATACCGATTATATTCAAGAATTTCTCTTCTTCACCTGTAGGCTTAGGCATACAGAAAGTAGTCTCCACATCTCCCTGCTGACTCAAACCCTTCGTGATTCCGTATGATGCAACTGCAAGGCCACCATATATTTTGGGAGGAAATTCCCAACCAAACATTAAAACTTTCATCTTCGTTCCTCCTCCTATAAATTATACTTAGACAACAATTTCAAGATACGCAGAATCTCCGCCACATTCATGGCGAACGATACCGCGCCTCTTCCTTTAAACGGCGGGTTTCCATCGAATAACTCGGGCAGAGAACCTATGCAATGGCTCGTCATCTCATCTTCAAAACCGATCAGATACCGCTCTACAAACGAAATACCACTCATCTTATATATACGCAGGTACGCTTCCATATAAAAGCCCATAAGCCACGGCCAGGCTGTGCCTTGGTGGTATGCGTAATCTCTCTGAATCTGAGGACCGACATAATTGGGATTATATCCCCCACTTTTAGGACTCAATGTACGCAGACCTTTCGGAGTCAGCAATTCTTTTGTCACAATATCAAGTACCTGCTTCTTCTGTGCCCTATCCAATGGAGAATAGTCAAAAGCAACAGCAAATATCATATTGGGACGAACGCTCCAATCCATCATATAACCGTCTACATAATCAAACAGATAACCGTATTCATTACGAAAAACTTCCACAAACGATTTTCCTGTTATTTCTGCCTGAGCATCCAATTTGTCTGCAAGAATGTCATTTCCACCCTCACGCACAATGTCTGAAACAAAACGCAATGCATTATACCACAGCGAATTCACCTCAACAATATATCCGGTGCGAGGGATTACAGGATGCCCGTTAACCGTAGAGTTCATCCAGGTAACTGCCTTTTCCTTGCCATTTGCGTAAAGCAAACCGTTTTCATGCAAGAAAAGATTATCATGCTTACGAGCGCAGATATAATTCATAATATCCTCCAATAACCTGCCGTATTTCAAACGGCATTGTTCGCGCGATGTATCCTTGGCATACTGCTGTAAAGCCCATACTGCCCATAAAAGCACGTCAGGATGTTCCATCTCATATATTTTATAACCAACCGGTTTATCCTCAATGAAAGCATAGATAGCCTTTTCCGCCGTTCTCATAACATCCTCGAATTCATCTTGTTCGTCCACGGCCAAAGTTAAGCCCGGTAAAGAGATAAACAAGTCGCGCGCACGGCATTTAAACCAGGGATAGCCTGCAAGTACATAATGTTCTTCTCCTTGTTTATTGTGGAACTGGTGAGCCGAATTTTTCAAACAGTGATAAAAGCTGTCACGCGGAGTACGGTCTTCTGCCTCAGCCTCAAAAGTCTGCTTTAGCTTACGCGGTGAAATTTCGGAGATACCCGCAGAGAAAACGATACTTTCACCCTTCTTTATATCTACTTCAAAATAACCGGGTACATACAGGTCTTCATTAAAATCGTAACCGCGTTCCTGTTCTTTCGGGTATTCAATGCCACGATACCAATCCGGCTGATAATGAAATTCGTTTTTTTTGTTCAACTGCATATAAAGTTCCGGATAGCCGGGATACATACAGGTTTTAATACCGTTTTCCACCGGTTGGTAATCACGGCTTGCCTGTGCATTTTCGTGCGTGTATTCGCGTACGCTGCGGAATGCCAAAAAGGGACGGAACCGAAGTGTTGTTGCCGAATGGGCATCGACCAAGGTGTAACGAATCAGTATCCGGTTCTCATGATGTACAAAAATTTTCTCTTTGCGGAGAATAACGCCTCCCACACGGTAAGTAGTTGCCGGGATATGCTCGCAATCAAACTCACGGATATACTTATGTCCGTTCGGACTAAAATTATTTCCCTGATACTTGTGCAATCCCAAGTTAAACTCTGCACCGTGCTGAATCACTGTTTCATCCAAAGAAGACAGCAGCACATGGTTTTCATCATCCAGGTTGGGAACGGGAATTACCAACAAGCCGTGATATTTGCGTGTGTTACAATCTACAATCGTTGTACAATGATAGGCTCCTGATTTGTTAGTCCGAAGTATCTCCCTTGGCAAAGATTCTTGCAGATTAACCATCAAGGTCTTGTCAAATCGTAAATAACTCATAGTTGTGCATTATTTAAAGGTTAATTATTTCAGGTATATGCGCTACAAAGCTTGTAGCAATGCCCAAAAATACGAATTAAAGCCTACACGCAAAATAAAAAGTCTTTTTTTTTTCGCTTTTCAAGCAAATAATCCAAAGCATTGTACGAAAATGATAAATCCCTGTACAATATAGGAAGCATGACGGGCTACAAATAGTTCTGGCGATGGTATACCACTATTTTTATTTATTCGCTTCATCCACGCTTGGATTCTTAGAAGCAGGGATAGACCGGGAATTTCAACACACGGCAAGTTGCCCTATGATGCCTTTCAATATCTTTCTTTATGGAAAGCTGTTACAATTCCTTCTACACAGGAAAAAGAAAAGAAGAACTAATGACGGAAGCTGTCCAACAGCAATGAAATATTTGCCATAAACAAACGCACTGAAATTGCTAACAGGATAATGCCAAAAAATTTACGGATAATATAAATGCCGCCTTTACCCAAAAAACGTTCTACCCTCCCGGTCATGCTGACAACAAAATATACCCATATCATATTCAAGACTAATGCAATGATAATATTGATACTGGCATATTCTGCACGCAAAGAGAGTAAAGTTGTAAAGGCTCCCGCTCCTGCCAATAGCGGAAAGACCAGCGGAACCAGCGTTGCTTCTTTAATCGGCCCCTGGTTTTTAAAGATTTCAATATCAAGAATCATTTCCAGCGACATCAGAAAAATAACAAACGCACCGGCCACCGCAAATGACTCAATGTCCACATGAAACAATTTCAGCATCATATCACCCGCATAAAAGAAACCTATCAGCAAGGCAAACGATATTAATGTAGCTTTCAGCGCATTTACATCTTTCCCCTTTTCTTTCAAATTGATAATAATAGGAATAGAGCCTATAATATCTATCACGGCAAACAGCACGATAAAAGCACTTGTCATCTGCTGCCAATTAAATGCTGAAAACATATGTCCCTCCTTTTTTCTACAAAAATAATCTATTTTTATGTATTTCGCAATATTTCTTAAAAGTGAATGAGTAGCACGTTTAAGAAATAATAAAAAAAACAAAAAGAAAGGGCAAGTGTTTACGGCAGAGTTCGATTATATCTACTTTTGTTCTTAAACCAGAAGATGAGAATGATATGGAAACAATGTTTGATACGTTATTACAATTACCCCTGTTTCAGGGACTTGCCCAAGAAGACTTCACCCGTATTTTGGAAAAGGTCAAATTGCACTTCACAAAATATAAACCAGGTGAGCTTCTTTTAAAAGAGGGGGGCGCCTGTCATGAACTGGTCTTCGTCCTAAAAGGAGAAATTGCATCTTCCACATCATCCGCCGATTCTTCTTACTGCTTCACCGAATATTTTCCAGCCCCTTTCCTGATTGAGGCTCACTCCATATTCGGCATGAAAACGCATTATGCTTCTACATATCGGGCAAGAACCGAAGTGCATACGGTCAGCATCAGCAAAGCATTTGTAGTGAAAGAGCTCTTCAACTACGAAATATTCCGCTTGAATTACATGAATATCATCAGTAACCGCACTCAAATGCTGCACAACCGCTTATGGGCTGTATTCGGCAATAGTCCCGAAAGCCGCATTATCCATTTCATCCTCAGTCATACAGAACGGCTGTCGGGCGAAAAAATATTGAAAATAAAAATGGAGGATTTGGCTCAAATCATCAACGAAACCCGAACAGGAGTGTCAAAAGCCCTCAATACTATGCAAACAAAAGGATTGGTTGAATTACACCGCGGGGAAATCATACTGCCTAATGTTGAAAATTTGATAAACTGACCAAGTACATAAAATGCAAATATCTTCAAGAAGATTATTAAAATGAAATGAACCCCGAAAATTAAATAACTTTCGGGGTTCACTTCATAATCTTTGCTTTAATATATCTTCAGCAACCGTTTTTATTCCCATTCAATTGTGGAAGGCGGTTTTGACGATATATCATAGGTTACACGGTTTACACCTTTCACCTTATTAATAATGTCATTGGAAACCTTGCCCAAAAATTCGTAAGGCAAATGCGCCCAGTCTGCAGTCATTGCGTCTGTAGAAGTAACAGCACGTAAAGCGACCGCACGTTCATATGTACGTTCATCGCCCATTACGCCTACAGACTGCACAGGAAGTAAAATAACCCCTGCCTGCCATACCTGATGATAAAGAGTTGTCTCATTTCCTCCGGCATCTTTCACTTTCCAATTGCGCAATCCCTGAATAAAAATATCATCCGCATCTTGCAGGATACTCACCTTTTCCGGAGTTATATCACCCAAAATACGAACAGCCAATCCCGGACCGGGGAAAGGATGACGGGTAATCAAATGCTCCGGCATGCCCAACTCACGTCCTACACGGCGAACCTCATCTTTAAACAACAGTCGCAAGGGTTCGCACAATTTCAGGTTCATTTTTTCAGGAAGTCCACCTACATTATGATGACTCTTGATTACAGTTCCGGTAATAGAAAGCGACTCGATGCAGTCCGGATAGATCGTTCCTTGAGCCAGCCATTTCACATCTTTAATTTTATGAGCCTCTTCATCGAATACATCAATGAAACCCTTACCTATAATCTTACGCTTCTTTTCAGGTTCGGTCACTCCTGCCAATTCCGCAAAGAATTTAGCGCTTGCATCCACTCCGATAACATTCAGACCAAGACATTCATAATCGTGCAATACATTTTTAAATTCATCTTTGCGCAACATGCCATGATCCACAAAAATACAAGTTAAATTCTTTCCGATAGCACGATTCAGCAATACAGCAGCAACAGAAGAGTCAACGCCACCGCTCAAACCGAGCACGACTTTATCATCCCCCAATTGTTCCTTCAACTGGGCAACCGTAGTTTCGATAAACGAAGCTGCGCTCCAGTCCTGCCTGCAACCGCAGACTTCCACTACAAAGTTTTTCAGCATCTGTGTACCGTCCTCGCTATGGAATACTTCCGGATGGAATTGTACACCCCACATTTTCTCTCCTTCCACCTGATAAGCGGCAATCTTCACTTTATCCGTAGAAGCTATAGTCTTGAAGCTTTCAGGAATGGCAGTAATAGTATCGCCATGACTCATCCACACTTGAGTATTTTCCTTTACTCCCTTAAAAAGCACATTGTTTTTATCAAAAGAAGCTAAATGCGCCCGTCCATATTCACGGCTACCCGCAGGTTCAACCTTACCGCCGTTGGTATAGGCTATAAACTGTGCACCGTAGCAGATTCCCAATATAGGATATTTACCACGGATTTCGTTTAAATCTATCTTAAACGCACTTTCGTCATATACGGAAAATGGACTACCTGAAAGAATAACTCCTTTTACACTCGCATCTCCCTGAGGAAATTTGTTGTAAGGCACAATTTCACAATATACATTCAACTCGCGAACACGGCGACCGATAAGCTGCGTGGTCTGTGAGCCGAAATCAAGAATAATAATCTTTTCTTGCATAGAAACAGAGGTGTTAGTAATTTGGAGCACAAAGATACGAATTTGTTTAGAGCAGAAAGCAAAATATGGCAAAATTTGTTCAGAGCAAAAAACAAAATACGGCAATATACAGAGAACGGAAAACACCTGCACCGCTTATCTTTCAAGAAACTAAAGGATTTGTTGGATTTATAAAATAAAGAATTTATATTTGTCTCTGTTACTAAACCAAATATCTAAGTATCATGAAAAGAAATATCCTATCAGCGGTCCTTACACTTTACTGCCTATTGCCGATAGCAGCACAGCCCCTTTCCAAAGCAGATTCGCTACAAATTGAAATTGCTCAATTAGAAAATGCACTGACAAGCATACAGACTGATTTGCAAGAAAAAACTTTGCAGTACAATTGGGAAATAACAGAAAAATACATTGAATATTGCAAGAAACTCTACAAAATCACCAACTTCAACCGAGAACCCCGGTTGATACAACTTGCCACTACCATAAAACCGGAAGAACTGGAACCTCAGAGATTAGCCTACGAAAAGGCTAAAAAAGAACTTGAAGCACTATTGACATCCTACCCGGAGTATATCACCCTCGATTCTTTATATAAAAGAGCCATCAATACGGAACAGAAAAAAGACCGCAAAGTTGCCTTGGACGGTTTCTATCAACGCATATACAATGAGGATAAGACTTACCGTCCGTTGCTCGAAAAAAAGCGCAAAGCCTTCAAAGAGCATTATATAGCCTGTGCTTCCTATCTACTGGACGAATGTAAAAGAAACCGGGAAGTTGTACCGGAAATCTATGATTATAAAACAGCACGAATTCTCAAAGAGACCGATCCCAAGCTCCACCAACTATCCATAGAGATCAGTACACTTGAAAGCCTTCAACGGGAAACAATTCGTAAATATCAGAGATTAAAGTACAACCTGAAAGAAGACTAGGCAATAATCCTTTTTTAATCCTATAAAATCAAATATCCTCGAAAGAAGCATTACCATCTTCCGAGGATATTTATATATGAATTTCTTTATTATTTAAATAAAAAAACGTGATTATTTTTCTTTCAATATATCACGAATTTCCGTCAACAGCACTTCTTCCTTACTTGGTGCGGGCGGTGCAGGAGGAGCAGCAGGCGTTTCCGCTTTTTTCTTTTCCGTCAGCTTGGTTATCAACTTAATAAACATAAAGATAGAAAAAGCGATAATGAGAAAGTCGAAAGTGGCCTGCAGGAAATTTCCGTAATTCAGTGTTACAGCGGCTATCTCCTTGCCATTCACTACTTCGGCAGGCTTCATCACCCATTTTAAATCGGTAAAGTTTACACCGCCTATCAGCAAGCCCAAAGGAGGCATTATCACATCAGCCACAACTGAAGATACAATCTTGCCAAACGCACCTCCAATGATAACACCGACAGCCATATCGACCACATTGCCTTTCATGGCAAAAGCCTTAAATTCCTGCAAAAATGAACTTTTTCCCATCTTTTCAATTATTTAATTATGATTTTGGATACGAATATAAAAACATTTTCTTACTTTTGCAGCGCAATTCGTAAAAGAAATGCTGTAAAAGTTTAAAAGTTTAATTTTAAACATTATAAAACCCTTAAAAGTTTAAACAAAATGATTAAAGTAGGTATTAATGGATTCGGACGTATCGGACGTTTCGTATTCCGCGCTGCTCAGAAAAGAAACGATATTCAAATCGTTGGTATTAACGACCTTTGCCCGGTAGATTACTTGGCTTACATGCTGAAGTATGATACTATGCACGGTCAATTCGACGGTACTATCGAAGCTGATGTTGAAAACAGCAAACTGATCGTTAACGGTCAATCTATCCGTATCACTGCTGAAAAGAACCCGGCTGACCTGAAATGGAACGAAGTAGGTGCTGAATACGTAGTTGAATCTACCGGTTTGTTCCTGACTAAGGAAAAAGCTCAGGCTCACATCGAAGCTGGTGCAAAATACGTTGTAATGTCTGCTCCTTCTAAGGATGACACTCCGATGTTCGTTTGCGGTGTTAACGAAAAGACTTATGTTAAGGGTACTCAATTCGTATCTAACGCTTCTTGTACCACTAACTGCTTGGCTCCTATCGCTAAAGTATTGAACGATAAATGGGGTATCACTGACGGTTTGATGACTACAGTTCACTCTACAACTGCTACTCAGAAAACAGTTGACGGTCCTTCTATGAAAGACTGGAGAGGTGGTCGTGCTGCTGCAGGCAACATCATTCCTTCTTCTACTGGTGCTGCTAAGGCTGTAGGTAAAGTTATTCCGGCTTTGAACGGTAAACTGACTGGTATGTCTATGCGTGTTCCGACTTTGGACGTTTCTGTAGTTGACTTGACTGTTAACTTGGCTAAACCGGCTACTTACGCTGAAATCTGCGCTGCCATGAAAGAAGCTTCTGAAGGCGAACTGAAAGGTGTTCTGGGTTACACTGAAGATGCAGTTGTTTCTTCTGATTTCTTGGGTGACACTCGCACTTCTATCTTCGATGCTAAGGCAGGTATCGCTTTGACTGATACTTTCGTTAAAGTTGTATCTTGGTACGACAACGAAATCGGTTATTCTAACAAGGTTCTTGACCTGATTGCTCACATGGCATCTGTTAACTGCTAATATACAGTTAGAAAATAATAAAAAATAGGCGGCTTCTTTTATGAAGTCGCCTATTTTTTTTGCACATTTGCAATTAATTTATTTTCTTCAAGAGATAAGTATATGACAAGACTTAAACTTACACTAATATTACTTTGTTTTATGACTATGATACAAGCCTCAAATCCTTTCTTTGAAAAGTATTCAACTCCACATGGAACTGTTCCTTTTAATCTGATAAAGACTGAACATTACGCACCTGCCATACATGAAGGCATCCGCCGGCAAAATGCAGAAATAGATGCGATCATCAATAACCCTGCTGCTCCGACTTTTGAAAACACGATAGTGCCCTACGAGAAGTCCGGAGAACTGTTGCATCGTGTCACTACCGTATTCGGCAATCTGCTCAGCGCCGAAACCAGCGATGAATTGCAGGAACTTGCCCGGGAAATCATGCCACTGATGAGCGAACATGAAAACAACATCAGCCTCAACGAAAAGCTATTTGCCCGCATCAAAGCCGCATATGAGCTGACAGACAAGAATAAACTTACTCCGGAACAGTCCAAGCTACTGGAAGACATCTACACCAGCTTTGTCCGCAACGGAGCAAACCTGCAAGGAGATGCCAGGGAAAAGTACCGTAAATTGTGCAAAGAATTAAGCTTGTTGACACTGCAGTTCAGTGAAAATGCCCTGAAAGAGACAAACGACTACCAATTGGTGCTGACCAATAAGTCACAGTTGTCCGGTCTGCCTGAAAGCGCCGTTGATGCCGCCGCAGAGACAGCGCAGGAAAAAGGTGTGAAAGGTTGGGTATTCACCCTGCATGCCCCAAGTTACAGCCCTTTCATGACGTACGCCGACAACCGCGACCTGCGCCAAGAACTTTACATGGCATATAATACCAAATGCACGCATGACAATGCCTGCAACAATCTGGAAATCGTAAAGAAAATTGCCAACGTCCGCATGGAAATCGCCCAACTGCTGGGTTACGACAACTTTGCCGAATACAACCTGAAAGAACGAATGGCACAAAACAGCGACGCTGTATACAAACTGCTGAACCAACTGTTAGAAGCATATACACCCACCGCACAAAAAGAATATGCTGAAGTGCAGGCACTGGCACGCAACGAAGAAGGAGAAAGCTTCAATCTCATGCCATGGGACTGGAGTTACTATTCCCAAAAGCTGAAAGACCGGAAGTTCAGTGTTAATGATGAAATGCTTCGTCCCTACTTTGAGCTAAGCAAAGTTAAAGAAGGAGTATTCGGACTGGCAAGCAGGCTGTACGGCATCACATTCAAGAAGAATCCCGGCATTCCTGTTTATCACAAGGATGTGGAAGCCTACGAAGTATTTGATAAAGACGGCACATATCTTGCCGTACTCTATACAGACTTTCATCCCAGAGCCGGAAAACGCTCCGGTGCATGGATGACGAGCTACAAAGGGCAGTGGACAGATGAGAAAAGCGGCGAAAACAGCCGTCCGCACGTATCTATCGTGATGAATTTTACCAAACCCACACAAAACAAGCCCGCCCTACTGACCTTCGATGAAGTGGAAACTTTCCTGCACGAGTTCGGGCACAGCTTGCACGAGATATTTGCCAACTCCACTTACGAAAGTTTAAGCGGCACAAATGTTTATTGGGACTTTGTAGAACTGCCTTCTCAGTTCATGGAAAACTTTGCCATTGAAAAAGAGTTCCTGCACACCTTTGCCCGCCACTACCAAACCGGCGAACTCATCCCCGACGAACTGGTGCAGCGCATTGTAGACTCATCGAATTTCAACGTGGCCTATGCCTGCCTGCGCCAAGTAAGTTTCGGATTGCTGGATATGGCATGGTATACACGCAATACCCCTTTCGAAGGGGATGTTAAAGCTTATGAGAAGAAGGCTTGGGATAAAGCACAAATACTCCCTGTTGTAGAGGAAACCTGTATGAGCACCCAGTTCTCACACATTTTTGCGGGCGGATATTCTGCTGGGTATTACAGCTATAAATGGGCGGAAGTGCTGGATGCGGATGCTTTCTCGCTGTTCAAGCAATGCGGCATTTTCAATCCGGAAATAGCCGACTCTTTCCGCCGGAATATCCTGTCGAAAGGAGGTACGGAACATCCCATGACACTCTACAAGCGTTTCCGTGGACAAGAACCTACCATAGATGCGCTATTAATCAGAAACGGAATAAAAAGATGAAAGAAAAAATTAAAATAAAGACAATAGTCTGTTGCCTGATGATGACATCCATGCTTCTCGGCTTGGGCGCTTGCAACAATGAGGATGATGTAATGGAAATCTTCAACAACAAAACCTGGAAATTGGTTCGTATCGCCACCGAAAAAGGAAAAGAACAATTCTATCAAGGCTTGTGGAGCAACGAAAGTAAAGAAGAAATCGACCGTGAACTCAATACTTTCGGGGCAGAAGGAAACTACACTCTTAATTTTAACTGTGCCGAAGTGAACGGAGAAGTTACCGGTACGGTTAATGTCCATGCCGTCAACTCGAGTATCAATGATGCAGTTCTGAAAATAGACGGAAAGGAACATACCATAAGCATCAAAGGAAAAGTTATTGGTACAGAAAGCGACAAGTTGGCTAAAGTATTTATCAACGGTATACAGAATGTGTTCAAATACGAAGGGGATATACATAATATTACTCTTTACTTCAAAGACGGAAATACAACAAAAGTCATGGGATTTACAGCCCGCTAAATACAACTGAAATATGGACGAAACCAAGAGAAGTAAACAAGAAGCCTTAGACAAACGTTATATACGCATGGCAAGCATATGGGCGGAAAACTCATACTGTCAACGTCGTCAGGTGGGTGCACTCATCGTAAAGGATAAAATGATTATCTCGGACGGATATAACGGCACGCCATCCGGTTTTGAGAATGTATGTGAAGATGAAAACAATCTCACCAAACCCTATGTGCTCCATGCCGAAGCCAATGCCATTACCAAAATAGCACGCTCCAACAACAGCAGCAGCGGTGCCACAATGTACGTCACGGCCTCTCCCTGTATAGAATGTGCCAAACTCATCATCCAGGCAGGAATCAAGCGTGTCGTATACTCCGAAAAATATCGTTTGGAAGACGGCATCGAACTGCTGAAACGTGCAGGTATCGAAGTAATATATATGTCAATTGAGAGTTGATAACTTCGTGCACAGCCAAATAGTAAATCGTAAAATATAGTACATATCATTATGGGTACAAAAAACTCTTCCCGTTTCACACCTCTCATTATTGCAATCAGTGTAGTAGCGGGCATACTTATCGGAACTTTTTATGCCAAACATTTCGCAGGAAACCGTTTGGGGATTATCAACGGTTCGTCCAACAAGCTGAATGCGTTACTGCGGGTGGTAGACGACCAGTATGTGGACAGCGTCAACATGACCGATCTGGTAGAAAAAGCAATGCCACAGATATTGGCAGAACTTGACCCACACTCCACTTATATTCCCGCACAGAAATTGGAAGCAGTCAATTCTGAACTGGAAGGCAGCTTCAGCGGTATCGGTATCCAGTTTACCATACAAGAAGATACCATACACGTGAACAGCGTAATACAAGGCGGTCCGTCTGAAAAAGTAGGACTCATGGCAGGTGACCGCATTGTTATGGTAAACGACAGCCTGTTCGTTGGTAAAGGGCTGACTAATGAAAAAGCCATGCGCAATCTGAAAGGACCTAAAGGCACACAAGTGAAGTTAGGAGTGAAGCGCGCCACCGAAAAAGAGCTGTTGGATTTCACCATTACACGCGGCGACATTCCCCAGAACACGATTGATGCCGCTTATATGCTCAACGATGATTTCGGCTACATACAAGTCAGCAAGTTCGGGCGTACCTCACACGTAGAACTGCTGAATGCCATTGCCCAGCTAAGCCATCAAAAATGTAAAGGTTTCATCATCGACCTGCGTGGTAATACCGGCGGTTACATGGAAGCCGCCACCCGTATGGTAAACGAGTTCCTTCCGGAAGGGAAACTCATTGTATATACACAAGGACGTAAATATCCGCGCATGGAAGAGTATGCCAACGGTACGGGTAGCTGCCAAAAGACACCGCTCGTTGTATTGGTAGATGAAGGTTCGGCTTCTGCCAGTGAGATCTTTGCAGGGGCTATTCAGGACAACGACCGGGGAACTATCGTTGGACGCCGTTCTTTTGGCAAAGGCTTGGTACAACAACCTATTGATTTCAGTGACGGTTCCGCCATTCGCCTGACTATTGCCCGCTACTATACTCCATCCGGACGTTGCATCCAGCGTCCCTACGAAAGCGGGAAAGACTCTAAATACGAAATGGATTGGCTGACCCGCTATGAACATGGAGAGTTCTTCTCTAAAGACAGCATCAAACTCGACGAAAACCTGCGCTACTCCACCAGACTGGGACGTCCCGTTTACGGCGGTGGCGGCATTATGCCCGATGTATTCGTACCCCAAGACACAACCGGAGTATCTTCTTATCTGATAGAGGTCAGCAACAGGGGGTTGATTATACAGTTCAGTTTCCAATACACCGACCGCAACCGTGCCAAGTTGAGTGCGTTCGAAAATGAACAGGATTTACTGAAATACCTGCGCCGCCAAGGTATTGTAGAGCAATTCATACGTTTTGCCGATTCCAAAGGAGTGAAAAGACGCAATCTGCTGATACACCGCTCCTATAAATTACTGGAACGGAACCTCTACGGCAATACCATCTACAATACGTTGGGTAAAGAAGCCTATATCCGATATATCAACGAGAGTGACGCTACTGTAA
Source organism: Bacteroides sp. 2201st1_D9_2201SCRN_220225 (assembly GCF_040928965.1). Lineage (NCBI taxonomy): Bacteria > Pseudomonadati > Bacteroidota > Bacteroidia > Bacteroidales > Bacteroidaceae > Bacteroides > Bacteroides sp. 2201st1_D9_2201SCRN_220225. The sequence goes on from NZ_JBCODG010000013.1 coordinate 80,549, forward strand.
AGAAAGCGTTGGAAATCCTGGAACGTGGCGAAGCTTTCCCGAAAGCTCCGCTACAAGCCGGCCAAGAAGAGGAGAATACCAATGGAAAAGAAAAAAGAACTGCGCAAGCGTATAGCTTTACTGAAGACCCTTCACAAATCTACCGCTACGCATCAATCTGCTGAGATACTTGCCGCTCTCGAAGCACATCCGGTCTTTAGAGCGGCAAGCATTATATTATTATATCACTCATTGCCGGACGAAGTACACACACATGACTTCATCAGAAAATGGAGTACAAAGAAAAAAATACTCCTGCCTGTTGTCATAGGTAACGATTTGGAACTTCGCGTATATACAAGTTCTGCTGACCTTGCTATTGGAGCGTATGGCATCGAGGAGCCTACGGGAGCATTGTTCACCGACTATGCCACAATAGACCTTATCATTGTTCCGGGGGTAGCATTCGACCGTGACGGAAACCGGCTGGGAAGAGGAAAGGGGTACTACGACCGGCTGCTTCCCCGCATACCTTCCGCATACAAAGTCGGCATTTGCTTTCCGTTTCAAATAGTAGAAGAAGTTCCGGCAGAACCATTCGACATCCGTATGGACGAAATCATAACACAACAATGAAAACAAACTATCACACTCATACCACACGTTGCATGCATGCCGTCGGAAGCGATGAAGAATATGTTCTCAGCGCTATCAAAGGCGGTTTCCAAATACTTGGTTTCTCCGACCATACCCCTTGGAAGTACCATACCAGCTACGTAGCCGATATGCGCATGCTTCCCGAGGAATTGCCGGAGTATATAGAAAGCCTGCAATATTTACGAGAAAAATACCGGGACCAAATCGACATAAAAATAGGCTTGGAATGCGAATACTTTCCCGAATATACCCCTTGGCTGAAAGAACAGATTAAAAAGTACCAGTTGAACTACATCCTTTTCGTCAACCACCATTTCCACACGGATGAAAAATTCCCTTATTTCGGACATCACACAAACAATCGGGATATGCTCGACTTATACGAAGAGAGCGCTATCGAAGGGATGGAGAGCGGTCTGTATAATTGTCTTGCCCACCCTGACTTATTCATGCGCTCTTATCCCAAATTCGATCATCACTGTGCCACAATCAGCCGACATATCTGTCGGACCGCAGCCCGGCTTAACATTCCGTTGGAATATAACATCGGATATGTGGCATACAATGAGGAACACGGGTTAAACACCTATCCCTGCCCGAATTTCTGGCACATTGCTGCCAATGAAGGATGCACAGCCATTATCGGTATGGACGTGCACAACAATAACGATTTAGAAGTTCCTATCTATTATGAACGTGCCTTACAAGAACTAAAGGAATTGAAGATTAAAACCACAGATACATTGAAGATGATGTATTAAAATGCCAACAGCAAGTACGCATATCACCGGAATATAATGTTAGTAATCACCTGCGCCCCCACATGCCGGTTCAGATTACGTACCAACAAATCTCTTCCCATCATCAGTTCCTGACGAAGGGCAGCAGAAGTAAGATGCACGTACAGCACCTGATTCTTTATATAAAGTTCACGTGTATAAGAAGCAATGACCGGTCCCAAAACTTCTGCCCACGAGTTGATGAGCCGCCGTTCATTCAGCGGAGACTCCAAACTCTCCTGCCTCAGAAAGCTTCGTATCAGTTTTCCTATCTGTTCTGCATCATTCCGTTTCATGCTTCATTTTCCTCACCAACCGCTACCTGGGTCTCTACCATTTCCGAAATGTTACCTTTCTCTACACGGAACATTTTATAATCACTGCCCACCTTATGCAGAATACGATCCAAATGTTCACGATTGGTATCTGTTATAAAGATCTGTCCAAAGTTATCACCTGCCACCAGTTTAATTATCTGCTCTACACGCGACGCATCCAATTTATCGAAAATGTCATCCAGCAGCAGTAACGGAACTGTGGTACCCGTCCGTTTCAGAAAGTCAAACTGTGCCAGCTTTAGAGCTACCAGATACGTTTTATTCTGTCCTTGCGAGCCTTCCCGTTTAATAGGGAAATCACCCAGCAACATATTCAGTTCATCTTTATGTATCCCACGCAGAGAAAATCCCATTATCTGATCCCGCATACGGTTCTCCTTTAATACAGCCAACAAAGAAGCGTCACGAGCATGCGAATCATAAGTTAACCCGACCTTCTCCTTATCCTGTGAAATAAACGAATAAAAAGACTGGAAAATAGGAATAAATTCCCTGATAAACTCTTCCCGCTTATGGAATACCACTTCACCTGCCTGAGCCATCATCTCCTCCCATACCAGAAAAAGCTCTTCCTCCACCGGCATCTCACTCTTAAGCAATGTATTCCGTTGTGCCAATGCTTTATTATAACGAATCAATGCATCCAAATATTCTTTGTCATACTGTGAAATCACTACATCCATAAAGCGGCGACGCTCATCACTGCCTCCACTTATCAAGACCGAATCGGCAGGAGATACCATCACTAACGGCAAGAAACCAATATGATCGGACAAACGTGTATACTCCTTTTTATTCCGCTTGAATTGCTTCTTCTGACGACGCTTCATGCCGCAATAAATTTCTTCCGGCGTACCATCCGCAGCTTCGTAAAATCCTTGTATAACGAAAAAATCCGAATCATGCCTTATATTCTGCGAATCAATAGGATTCCCCGCACTTTTGCAGAAAGAGAGAAAATAAACAGCATCCAGCAAGTTTGTCTTTCCCATTCCGTTCTGTCCGAAGAAAGTATTTAGTTTCGGAGAAAAAGCAAGTTCTACCTGCTCCAGATTTTTATAATTAAGTATGGATATGCGTTTCAGTATCATATGACAGTTTATCGTTACTTTTCCCAGCAAATTTAGATATAAATCACGATTTATATGCCAGTGGGATATGAAAAAATCAAGACCACCCCTATCTTTATGGCG
>NZ_JBCODG010000014.1:0-2558 GCF_040928965.1 Bacteroides sp. 2201st1_D9_2201SCRN_220225
ATTGTGAAAGAGCTTATGGGACATAACAACATCAAGACAACGGAAAGGTATGTCCACATAGCCGACACTTTCAAAAGCAATATCAAAAGCCCGTTGGACGATCTGTTGATGGAGGAAGACGAGGTCTGATACTTAAAGAAAATAACAACCAAATCGGCTGATAGTATAACGTTAGATGCAATTCTTGAAAGAATGGCAGAAAAATGATGTTAAAAACAGAAATTCAATAACAAAATGGAATATAAGGATTACATAGAAACAACCATTGTCCTTTACGGAGACTTTGACATACAAGACAATAGCCAATGGGAAGAATGGCTCCGGTCCATGAACGGATATATGGAAAAGCTATGTTGTCCGCCCACTCATTTTGCAGTACACAGCGAGAATGTATTCACTACACTCCAAATAATCCCCATACGGGAATACCATAAAAAAACGGACAGGGCTTTCCTTGACGATAACGGAATCAACCACATGGAACTCATGCAGCTGCCGGACGAGTTTGAGTTTGCGATGTATGACTATGTTGCCAGGGGATGCCGGATAAAGGACAGGATTATGGATGAAGCAAACATTCACCTGAGCCTGCCCAATGACCTGTTCCTGAAGATAGATCAGGATGAGTTTATTGAGGAACAGAAAAAATACATAACTTTCAGGCATGGGGAAATCTTCACTCTCTCAAATGACGAGCAACCGTTCTTCTATGTTACCGGATTGAAAGACGAGGAAGATTTTGAAACGCTGTCTGTCATAAAAAGATTCTGACATGGAAAAAAGGCATGTACATAAGGAAATCCCAAGCGAGGAACGGAAATTTCGGCTGGCGGACTTTATCCGGCTGAACTGGGAGAAGTATGCCGAACATCCGACCGAACCTATCCGACCGGAACAATACAAGGCGGTCAATGCCATCCGCGTGTGCCGGACAGCCGCCCTGGGGGTTGATACCTATGTCTGTCCTGAATGTGGCGAGGTAAGCGAGATATACCATAGCTGCAAGAACCGCTTCTGTCCCACCTGTAGCTGGAGGGATACCATGCTGTGGGCGGAAAGGGTAAAGAGACGGATGCTCAACATACCGCACCGCCATGTGGTAATGACACTCCCGCATATTCTGAACCCGTTAATCAAACGCAATGGCAAAGAACTTCTGAACGTGCTGATGAAAACCTCGGCTGAAACGATGAAGGACTGGATTGAAAACAAATACTCTTTGAAAGCCGGAGTCATATCAGTGCTGCATACGTTTGGCGAGAAAAAGAACTACCACGTCCATGTCCACATGATCGTCACGTGGGGAGGCATCCACAAAAGCACGGGAGAACTGGTGGAGATCCAATCCCCTTATGTCAGGGTCAGCTTCCTGCAAAAGAAGTTCAGGGAGAAATTCAGGGAAAGCCTGAACTTCTTGTATGAACACGGGATATTGAAGCATGATTTCCGCAACGAGGAAGAGTTTGCTGATTTCAAGCGTGCCATGTACCGCAGCTGTTGGGCCATCAACCTTGAACCGCCCATGAAAATACCATCCCAAGTGATTTGCTATATCGGAAGATATTCCAAAAGAGCTTGTCTGAGTGAATACAAGATTACAGCGATAGAAGGAGAATACATCAGTTTCCGCTACAAGGATTACCGCAGTTCTCCCGACAAGCATAATCCGGAGGAAAAAATCCTCACGTTGCATTACAGTGAGTTTTTTCCCAGACTGCTGCAACACGTTCCCCTTCCATATTTTCGGATAGTAAGGTATTACGGAGTGTACTCACATAAAAGTACCGTCCCGGAAGAATACCTGTATCAGGAAGATACGGAAGAACCTTGCGCTGACACGGTAGAAAATGAATCGGAATATGAAAACCCGTATTATTGTAAACCCTGCCAGCGATACAAGATATACCATTGCACGACACTTGTCCGTCATGGAACAAACAGTAAAGAACCGGAATGCCTGGTGTTCCAAAGACCGGAACTTGTCAAGCGAAAGGCCGCATAAAAATAACAATAGAGGGATAACTATGCCCTGTCGTGAAAAACAGGTCAAAAACACTCTCGAAACTATAAAAAAGGAGGTTTGAAACATGAAAATGAGTATGAAAAGGAAAGTTCCTGACGAACTGAAAACCCTAAAAAGACGAGGTGAAACGCTTCGTGAATAAAGGGGAAAAATTGAATTTCTAATAATAATGATAGATGTAAAAAATGCATCTAACAACGGGATGAACTGCCTAAACGGCAGCTATCCCTTAACATTAATCGCTGAGAAAAAATATGAATAATTGGATTGCAACAGAAGGAAGCCCATTTGTCATTGTTGAGCAACAATATGCCCATCAATGGAACGGTCAAGAAGACTACAATGCTATATGTAGCGTAACAGATTACTTGGGGAAAATCTATATAGACAATCATGTCCTATTGGTAATGGGAGATGAACCGATGGCTACACGCATAGTAAATAAAGATGGAGCAATCTTAATAATTCGTTGGAAGTATGCTCCCGATTATCTAACGGTGGAAAAACTTCTGGAGAATGATATAGTAACTGGGGC
>NZ_JBCODG010000014.1:2658-54317 GCF_040928965.1 Bacteroides sp. 2201st1_D9_2201SCRN_220225
CCGATAGAAGAAGTTGAAGTAAAATGGGATTCTACTGAATTAGTCCTATTTGATTCTTTGTCTCCCTATTGTGAAGCATCGGTTAAAGTGTTTTTATCACTACAAAAAACATCTTGTATAATAAAAACTTATCATTACCAAAAAGACGAAGTATCTTTAATAATACATTCAATCCAATAAAGACGATTAACATGCGGCTAAACCTCCCCAGAAAAAGGTCGGTTAGCCACCAAACATTAGCAACTTTACAAACTAAAAAGAATATGAGTGACCAAATAATTTTTGATGTTGACGGACTTATAGAAGCTCAAATCCGTCAGAGAGATAAAGACTACGCAAAAGTCTGTTGTCAGAACTTATTAAACTACGCATACGGAAAGGGGCTTTTGTGTGATAATCCATGTGATAATGAAGGAAACCTAATCATGCCTTCAATTATTAAGGAAAGTTCTTTAACAGAAATTGGTAAACATATTTTTGTTGAATTGCTATTTAAGTGGTTTGCATACACAGATAATGAAAGTGGAAAAATTGACAGAAAAAATAACATCAAAATGTTAGAGAAGTATTACAATCAACTTTTACAAAAGATTGATAGAAAATAGGTTGCTAACAAACAGATGAAACATTGAAGGCGGTTTATCTGCCGGACATTAGCAATAAAGTAAAACAAATAAAATATCATCAAATCATGCTAAGTAATAAAGTGATAGACTATTTGAATAAACAAGGTGTATATTCAGAAAAAGAAGATAAAGCATATAAAAAGGCTTTGATTGATTTAGGAATTGATTTAAATAGTGATTTTGCACTGTTTAATCTAAATACTACCGAAATAACATTTCGAGGACAATGTGGCGAAATCTATAATGTGTGTTGGTTTAAAATTTACTCTAATGATTTAAGTTATGGTATAGAAAGGCAAGCAGTGTTAGGCATTCCCTCCGAATACTTACCTCTTGATAGCTTTGAAGGTGAAGGCGGTTTTTTCTATAACCGTAATACAGGAGAAGTTCTTGAAATTGAATTGGGAGAGAAACTAATCAATTTTCAGAATGGAAAGTTGTCTCCACAATGGAAAGACTTCAATTCTTTTTTGGAATGGTATTTTGGATTATAATAAGTTATTGCTAACAAGCGAATGAACTGCCCTAACAATCAGTTATTCGCCAGCCATTATCAACTTATTAATGAATAAAATGAAAAAAGACAAACATATAAAAGTGCTATTCCACTTGGAACAAGATGAAGATGGCTATCCACCATTTTCTATTGAAGGTTTGTGGTGCAAAAAGGCAAGTAATGATACCTATATTGTCGATAATGTGCCATTCTATACCTATGGAATCAGTTTGGGGGATGAGATATGTGTTACAGAAGAAGATGGCGAATATCATTTTCAATCCATAGTGAATCCCTCTGGAAATAGCACATTGAGGGTACATTTTAACGATAAACGTATGCAGATGGTCAGAGACAAACTACTTGATATGGGATGCAAGGTAGAGATTTCTAATCTCTCTTCATTCGTATCCATAAATGTACCACAAGAAGTTTCCTTAAAAGTGGTCGAAGATGTTCTGACCAATATGCAAAAAGAATGTGATAGTTTGGCTTATGAACATGGTGTTGTCAGACAAAATATAAGTTGATAACAAACAGCAGATCGACTGAATAAGCGGAACGCTGCCGAACATTATCGTTGTCAACATTAGAATAAAAAAAATGAAAACAATAGAAGATATGAAACTTGAATTATTGAGTGATAACTCAAATAAGTTCATGCAGACTCTAATAGATTATGACATAAAAAGTAAAGACAAATATGGCAGTAATCTACTTCATTATTATATAATGAACTATGATAGTATTGTACATCCAGCAGGTGTGATTATATCCGAATTTATAAAAAAAGGATTGGATATAAATGATAAAAGAAAAGACGGACGGACTGCATTATATCTTTCTGTTCAGTGTCAGCTACAAGATATTTTTGAAATACTCCTGAATAGCAATGCAGATTTGGATATACAAAATGTAAATGGGAATACTCCTTTATGGGAAGCCGTTATGCGATACCGTGGAGATGGCTTCTTTATCGAACAACTTTTGAAAAATGGGGCTAATCCCGATATAAAAAATAACTATGGAGTATCTCCTAAATCATTGGCAAGAACTATCGCAAATTATGATGTAAGAAGATTCTTTAACAACGATAACAAACAGCAAACCGACTGAACAAGCGGCACGCTGCCAAACATTAATCGCTGAGAAAAATATGAATAATTGGATTGAAACATCAGGAAGCCCATTTGTCATTGTTGAGCAACAATATGCCCATCAATGGAAGGGTCAAGAAAACTACAATGCTATATGTAGCGTAACAGATTACTTGGGGAAAATCTATATAGACAATCATGTCTTATTGGTAATGGGAGATGAACCGATGGCTACACGCATAGTAAATAAAGATGGAGCAATTTTAATAATTCGTTGGAAGTATGCTCCCGATTATCTAACGGTGGAAAAACTTCTGGAGAATGATATAGTAACTGGGGCAGAACCGATAGAAGAAGTTGAAGTAAAATGGGATTCTACTGAATTAGTCCTATTTGATTCTTTGTCTCCCTATTGTGAAGCGTCGGTTAAAGTTTTTTTATCATTACAAAAAACATCTTGTATAATAAAAACTTATCTTTATCAAAAAGACGAAGTATCTTTAATAATACATTCAATCCAATAAAGACGATTAACAAGCGGCTCAACCTCCCCTTAAAGGTCGGTTAGCCACCAAACATTATCTGCCCATAAAAAGAATGAATATGAAAATAGAATTAGAAAATTGCCAAAAAAGTCTTACTCTCAAAGATTTTGAAGAAATAGAGAGTAAATTGGGTTATGCCTTGCCGGAAAGACTGAAAGAGTTCTATTTACAATATAATGGAGGTTCTACGAAACAGATCGCAAGCATAAATAAATATCAAGAGGTGGAAATTGAAGATTTCTTCCCATTCAAATATAACAAGGATTTTAAGAATGACCCCAGATATACGGCAGAAGGCGAAACATTAGAGTTAAGAAAAGCAGGAGCTATATCTGATAGCATTCTTATTTTTGCTATGGAATCTACCGATGAAGGTCGGATTACCATAGACTTGGTTAATGGAAAGATCTATCTTTACCCTATTGTGGGGATGCAAGATGTAATCTTCAATTTTGGAGAGCCACGACTTGTTGCAAATTCAATAGATGATTTCTTTGACAATCTCGTTGTTTTGGACGGGCACAAAGCAATTCCAGCAATAGAAGAAATCGAAGAGGGACAAACGGAGACAGCAGGTGTAATGCCTGAACTTTCGGACTGTTCGGCTTCGCTAACAAAAGAAGATATAAAGAATTTTGAGGTTGAGTTGAATGTAAAGATTCCGGCAGGCATGAAGAACTTTTACCTCAAGTTCAACGGTGGTATGCCATCACCATATTGTTATCAACCGCAGGACGAGGATTTGGATCGGGTGGAGATAAATGCGTTCTTTCCGATAAAGGAACGCACCAATGCTTTTGAAACAATTGAAGTCATAGCCAAAGATATATGGAGTAGGAATTTAATGCCATGCAATCTGTTGCCTTTTGCTATGGATTCGGGTGGAAACTATTATGCGTTGAACTTGAAGAATAAAAAGATTTACTATTACTTGACTGACGAGTGGGACGAAAACGCTTCAAGAGAATACAACTTTGAAACAAATACTCGTTACATCGCCCAGTCATTCAATTACTTTATAAATCATTTCATCGAAGAAGAGGAATAAAGCGGGCAGATAACAAGCGGATCAATCTCCTTTAATGATGATTATCCGCCGAACATTACTAACGATAACAAATTTGTATGAAAGTTTTTATTGGAGGTGAATTGGAACATAGTATTTCTGATAAGTTTCGTAAAGCAAGAAACTCTGTAATAGAATATATGGATTGTCTATGTGATATTTCATATATTAATGAACTAAGTTTCTATGTATTCTGCTTAAAAGGATTTACTACAAATCCATTAAGTCGATATTCGAAAAAACGTAATCGGATAGAATTGGAAATTCTACTCCCATTTGATAAATTTGAAACAGCAAATGATTCTCAATGTGTTGAGATATTGAAACAAAGTATTCTTGATGCTATTGAGAACTATAAAAATAAAAACATTCCACAACAATATATTGATGTAATTGTAGAAAAAATGAAAGCATCAATTAATGAATGAATTCGTTAGTAACAAACAGCACTACTGCTTAAAGCGGAACGCTATTGAACATTACAGCTATGGATATAACGAATAGAATTATTGTCGCCTTACTGGAACGAATGAAAAGTAGAAACAAGAACTTTTCATTATCAAGACCTAAGTTTCATCGGTTGTTTCAAATAAATCCCGATGGCTACTTATGGTATGGCGAGAAACTGGAGCGGCATTTACTTAACAAATATGGAGAATCGGCTGATACATTGAAATATCTTGATATATATTATTTCATTTCCAATATTGTGCGGTTGTATTACATGCCTAAAAATTCAAATTCGGAGGAAAACGAGTTTGGAAAGCTATACGCTTATGGCTCCATAATAGGGTTACACCGTTGTCATATTCCAGATAAGCGAATATATCTGAACCGATTGTTAAATACTTTACTGTTCTGTTGTCCGACTTCTGAAGAATATATCCGTAGATTCCGCTGGCAAAAAAACGGTATATATTACAAATCGCAGGATGTGGAAGTTCTTATTGCCGATACATTTACAGAAATACGGGAATCGGACAAACAATCAGAATCCATTGAAATAGTTGAGTCAATAGTCAATGAGACATACCGTTATCTGGTAGGCTCAAATACGGGGCTTCCATTTGTCCGTTCGGAAACTTTATTGCACTACAACCTGAACCCATCTGATTATATGTGGCTATATCAGCACGATAAGGAATTGTTTTATACTTGTCTTGATGCAGCAGCATTACAGTCGGAGATTTTCAGTTACAAGTCATTTGTGTACAATTTCAACCTGTATATTCTAAAAGACGCAAATATATTGGATGAATTGTCCAGATATTCCAAATGTTATGAAGCCGTTTTAGAACTGCTTTTCAAATCCGATTCAATTATGCAGAACTCTGTTATTCGGCAAATCAAATTATGTAGAAATGAAGATACCATTAAACAGAATAACAGATTGGATGCTATTAACAAATGGCTCAACTCCCTAAACAAGATTGGTTAGCCACAGAACATTAAACATTAGAAAATGAGAACACCAGTCATAATCCTGTTATTTGTAATCCTGCTTGCCGTAAGCTGCGGAGAGCCTCCCATGCCGCCGTCGGACGAGGAAATGATACGCCATTTCACCACGCATGAGGTGGCGTTCCGTAAGGTGTACGAAATCATGGCAGAGAGTTCAGAAGGTAGTTTTCACTACCCGCCGCTTTCTCCGGAAGAGGTTATTATACTTGATTCAATGGAGCAAAGCGATACATCCCATGAAACGAATGATGAACAAGACATCCCGGTATATGGACTGTTGAAGCCGGAGCGAATCCTACTCGACTCCCTGTTATCAGAGATTGGATGCGGTTTTATCCTTGTTGATCGCAGGGAATGGGGAACGGCAGATTCGGTATATGTGAGCCTCGTTATGCCGTACTACTCCCACGGCATCGTGGATGCCGGAACGTCCAAGAGTTTCGTTTACGATCCCGGATTGAGAAGCCGTCGGAATATCCGTATCACCGAACATGGCGACCTGAACGAGATCTACCGCAGGACGTACAACGACACCACGCTTTACAAGCCCATCAAGGGAAACTGGTACATCGAGTTAGACCATTCGATATAACGGCCCGGAGTCCGTATCAAAGTATGTATCACTTTTTGTCAAGAAGATACATCATAAAGCAGATAATGGCCATCGCAAGGAAAAATAACAGAACCGCAAGGAGTTCGTTAAACCTGCACTTGGCATAGTGAGACATCACTGCTTTGCCTCGCCATTTGTAAATCCTGCTGACGAGCGACATAACGGCAAATGTGACAATGCTAAAAGACACATGGCAACAATGCCGACACACCTGGAAAAAGCCGGATAGTAACAGTCATCATAGGGAATATCAAAAGAGCGAAGATATAAATCGAGAGCATCATTTCGCCATCGACCCTGCCTGTTCGTCTTGCCTGCTTCCATTTCTCCCCCATCCACCAGAGGTAGTCCCAGAGATAGAACCGTTGTCTGCCGTTATTCTTCATGCCGTTATTTATTTCATCAATGAAACGATTGTGATAATCATAGCCACAAAAAACATTACTGGCAGGAAGAAAAGGAGAAAACCTGTTGCAGGCTTGAATCTTCTATCAGCATAGTGGCTCATGACGGCTTTGCGCCTGCGGACTCCGTAAAGCTTTTCACCCCATATCACATACACCAGTGCAAGGACTAAATAGACACCCCACATACATTGCTGAAACGTATGGTAAACCCTCGCAAACGCAAGCAACGACATGACCGGAACATACAACAAAAAATTGAAATACATAAACAGCATACTCTCTCCTGTGATGCGAAGGTGGTATTCGTGCAACCGCTCTCCGACCCACCAGAGGTAATCCCAGAGATAAAACCGTTGCTTATTCTCCTGCCGTTTCATCATGCCCAATGTATAAATCCGAGGTGGAACATCAGCGCTACATTTGCCACGATCAGGGCGATAGCGATAAGAACTATTTTGGCGAGCTTCCTGCCGGGATGTTTCATCTTCCCGTAATGTTCACGGAGCGCTTCACGCCGTCCGGCTGTATAGCGTAGCTTGCAGAATAAATCGGGAAGAAAGCAGAGAGGAATCACTATGGCCAAACCAATCATCCAGCCGAAAAGGCGCAATATCGGTGGAAAACCAAGCGGTATGAGTAGGACGAAGAGCCAGCACCAAAACAGTAGCATACGTCCGTTGAGATTGGTACGCTCCCTTTCGTGCCATATCTCGGCTACATACCACATATAGTCGATGAAGCAGATCCGGTATTTGCGATTGTCCTTTTCCATACCGTTATCTCCATACAAAGAAACCAACCAATATAAGTATAATCAGAACGCTGACCAACACAATCTGAACCCTGCGGCGTGTTTCGGGTTTGCAATCATCAAAGAACCATAGCTTTCCATGAAACTGCCACTCACATGCCCATTTCCAACGGAACAGCAACCCTGCAAGCCATAGGGCAAGCAACCCGACACCAAACAGCAACCCGTATTTCGGGTGAGCCTGCAACCACTCGAAAAACGCTTCCGCCTTGCTGTTCATTGCTTCGTATATATCGGCAACTGTCATACTTATAATTAAAAGGATTCCGAACACAAAAATAATGTTTTCTGTTCACATAATCACTACTTTATGCTCCAAAACACCGGCTGTACGGTTATAAAACCAGGAAACAGCCCCCGTTAAGGTAACGGAGGTTGTTTGCGGGGTGTTTGTGTTCATTTAGTTCTGTTCCGGCAGGAGCTTGCAAAGCACCGGGTCGTTCTTGATACGTTCCAGTTCCTCGGCGACGATGCGGCCGGCCTCTGCCTTGATACGTTCGTAGTTTTCCTGCACGACCTGTTTCATGTGATCCGTCCCGTTCTCGTCCGTGAAGTCGGTAATTTGTGGTATCTTCTTGTACCGGGCCGTTTCCGCTTTCACTTTTTCGTTGTCCACGACAATCTCGCAGTGGAAAATCTTCTGCTCGATACGTTCGTCGAAATTGTCCGCCACGGCCCCGACGAACATTCCCTGCGTGAGCGTCGAGATCTTCGAGGCCGGGATCAGGCTGTCCAGCTGCGTGGATATGGATGTCGATTTGTCGCTGCGGCTCAACGTCATGCTCTGCCGCTTCTGCAATACCTTACCGAACCGTTCCGAGAGTGTCTTGGCCGTTTCACCTACGACCTGCCCGGAGAAGATGTTGCCCACCGTGTTCATCACGACGGCGGCCTCCTTGTCCCCGTAGTCCCTCTTCAACTGTGAAAAATCCTGGAAGCACAGCAGCACGGCGACCTTGTTGCTTCTGGCCGTGGCGATCAGGTTGTCGAGTCCCTTGAAGTAGATTGTCGGCAACTCGTCGATGATGATGCCCGATTTGAGCTGGCCTTTCTTATTTATGAGCTTGACAATCCGGGAATTATACAATCCCAAAGCCGCTCCGTAAATGTTTTGCCTGTCGGGATTGTTCCCCACGCAGAGTATCTTGGGATCGTCCGGGTTGTTGATGTCGAGCGTGAAATCGTCGCCCGACATGACCCAATATAGCTGGGGCGAAATCATGCGGGAAAGCGGAATTTTGGCCGATGCTATCTGGCCCTGGAGCTGGTCTTGAGCGCCTCCGAGCCAGGCATCCATAAAGGGGCTGAGGTAGTTTTCGAGTTCCGGGTAGGATGTCAGAATCGGGAAAATATCCTCGTACCGCTTGTTCAGGAACTCGATGGCGTGCGGGAAGGTACAATACCGCCCGTTGTCGTAGATGCGCAGGAACCAGATCACGGCCGCAAAAAGGATAATGGGGCTTTCCACAAAAAAATCGCCCTGCTTCTGCACCCAGCTTCGGTTCAGGTTGAGCATGATGGTATAGGCGCTCTCGTAGGCGTCCGAAATATCGGTCATGAAGTCCGGGTGAATGGGGTTACAGCGGTGCGAGCGGCGCGGGTCGTCGAAATTTATGACGTAGAAAGTCGGGATTTTCTTGTAACCTTTCTGGTGATTCAGCAGGTGGTTGTAAGCGATTTCCGAAAGATCGGGAAACTTGTAGTCATAGATGTATTGGGTATAGCCCTTTTCGATTTGCTGTTTAATGAACTGGTTTACAACACAATAACTCTTCCCGCTGCCCGGGCTTCCCATGCAGATGCAAGCCCTTTGCGGGTTTACGACATTGGCGAACCCGTTGTTCCACTGTTTGTTATAGTAAAATTTCGTCGGCAGATTTATGGAGTACTCGTTCTCGATCAGGCGTGTTTCCTGCTGGAATGATTCGTTCTCGTTGTTGAAAGGGTCATCCATGAGATTGTTCTTCAGCAGGCGGGACATCCACACGCCGCCCATCAAGAGGCAGATATACCCGGCCGATAGGGTCAGTATGTAGAAAGCCGCGTTCGCCATCGCCGTCAGCGGCAAGTCCAGCAGCCACCAGTTGAAGAAGAACAGCACGCCTCCCGTGGCCAGCGATGCCGTGATTTTCCGCCAGGTAATTTTCTCCTCTTTTACTCCTTTTGTCCCGAGGCATGAAAGGGCGAGGAACACGACGGCGAAAAGTTTCGTCCATAGTATATTCCGGAACAGCCCCGCGGTGCGGTCGAAGTTCAGCAGAATCCTATCGACCACGCCGATATTGATTCCCCATTCCCGTATCTGCCCGTAACAGAACCAGTAGATGTTGATAACCACGAACAAGATACTCAATGCCCGCATGAAATCCATTGTTTTTGCAAGACCCCGAAGGTCGTCTTCCTGTTGCATAACCGTAAAATTTAATAAATGAATGATAATTGAGATGTTATACTTTCCTCCGTCGTGAGGTATTCCGCTTCCGTTGCCCGTCCCGTCCGGCAGGCGCTTGTTTCGGGGACAAGTCCCTCGTGTTTTCCCCGGGATTCCGTTTCCCGCCGAAGCGCAGCTCGAAGGCGTTGGCCGAGTATGCCTTTCCCAGCCGTGATCCGTTCACGACCGTCCGTGTTTCGTGGTCAATGAACGTCACTCCCACGATGCGGCCGTTTTCGTTGCGTCGTATGTAGAGATCCACCCGGGCTCCCCGCAGGCGTTCGCGCAGTTCTTCCTCCGTGGGTTCTCCCCGAAGCGCTTTATCGACCCGGCCACGGATTTGCCTCCTCGTGTCGTCCTTCCCGAACCGTTCGGCGTTGCGCTCCATGTGCCGTTCCAGCCCGTCATACCCGACCTCTTTACCGAACAGTGAGGATTTGAGCGGCGCGGCCACTGCCTTGTCCCCGTTCTCGTCCAGCAGCGTGTAGAGCAATCCCCGGTAGGGGGTTCCGTTCCGCTCTCCCCGGACTTCCTCTATACCTATATTATATAAGGACAACAATGCCCGGAACTCGCCGAGGGTCTGGAAGCGGTATGTCGCCACGGCCGGTTTTATTACCGCTGCCACCTGGCGTTTCAGGTCGCCCCGCGTGTAATCGGCGGGGACGATCCCTTGCCCTTTCTCCCGCCTTCTCCCTTTGGCGGGATGCAGTCCGTACTCCCGTTCCAGTTCCTCGGTAACGGCCACGCTGCGTTCGTTGCGCCTGCTGTCGTTTATCTTGCGCCCGTCCTGGGCCACCTGCACCGACACGATATGGATATGCTCCCGTCCGATGTCGGTATGCTTGAATACGATATAAGGTTGTCCTCCCCAGCCCATGCGCTCCATGTAGGCCCCGGCTATCTCCGCGAGTTGCCCGTCGTCGAGGCGGTCTTCGGGAGCCGGGTTGAGCGACACGTGCACGACGGGTTTTTCCGTCCGGTAGTGCGAGGGCATCCAGCGCAGGAGGTCTTCTGCCGTCGCGGCCACGTTGAAGCGCCCATCCGCCGGCTCCCTCACGATGTGGGTCAGCAGCACCTTCCCGTCGCCCCGATCGACTTTCTCCTGGTTGTACGCCAGCGCGCCGTACACGTCTTTTCCGGTGGTGATATTGGCTACCATCGCTGTTTGAACTCTTCGGAGAGCGACACGACCTGCTGCCCGACGGCCGCCAGTTCACGTGTCGCTCTCTCCAGTTTATAGAGCAGCGCGAGTGTTTTCTTCTCGGAAAAATGCGCGTGCAGCTCCTTCACCACCTGGTTGTAATTCGTTCCCACGGCACGGAATTGGGCGTGGAAAGCGGTCAGCTTCGCCACGTATTCGAGCGTTCCCCGGTCGGTCTTTACCACCCGGAACGCCTCGTTGAACACTCTCGCTTTGATAAAAGCGGCTTTGGACAATAGCCCGGACTGCTCGTAAAGGTCGAGGAAACGGGCATGTTCCACGGCTGAAAAGTTTACCGAAAAGCGGTAAACGGCCGGGTCGTTTTTCGCGGGTCGTCCCCCTTTGCCCCCTCGGGGCTTTCTGTTCTTTTCCATCGCATCGAAATTTTAAGGAGAGGCCAGGGCCCCACCGGTTCCTGAAAATTCCGATCCCTTCGCGGCTTGCCGCCCTTCTGAAAAGCACCGACTCCGGAGGTGCTTTCTCCCCCTTGCGGGCAAGCTGTTTTCTGCTGCAAAACGAGAATCGTGCAGCAGAAAACACAGCTTGCTATTTGCCCTTTGCAAATACCTTCTGCCCGCTCGCGGACAGAACATTGAAAGAGCCGCCGTAAAACGGGGCAAGGACGGCTTCATTAGCGTCGGGATCATTCACGAGGCAAAGATACCGACCTGGTCAATCACTTGTGCCATAAGCGATTACGCCACTTGCGTCCACTTTGACGCCACACGCGGCCATAGCGGAAAAAGAGCATACAACCCGTGTTTTTAAGGGTTTACTTTGCACGTGAGAACGGATACGGGCAATGACACATCCCCCTGTCCGCACACGTGCGGACGGATGCAGAAAACACCGTGTGCAGAGGAAAAAGCGGGTCTTTGTCCGGATAAGCAAATGCGGTTGCGCATGAGTATAAAATCGGACACGCGCCCATGCACCGGCATACCGGCGTAACAGCCTGCCAGCGCACCGGCATATATGCGTGCCGGCATACCTGCATAAAATCTCATGCCGTCACTTGCCCGGATATGTGAAGAGATGAACGATTACCCGATTGTATAACTAAAAACGCATGGAACAATGAAAGAGAAAACGAAATTCGTGGCCTTCTCCACCCAGAAAGGCGGAGCGGGCAAAACCACCCTCACGGTGCTGGCAGCCTCTTACCTGCACTATGTAAAGGGTTTCAATGTCGCGGTCATCGACTGCGATTATCCCCAACACTCCATCGTGGAGATGCGGGAACGTGACCTGAAGCTTGCCCTCGAAGACGAACATTACAAGAGGTTAGCTTACGAACAATTCACCCGGCTTCAAAAGAAAGCCTATCCTGTCGTGGAAAGCAACACGAAAGAGGCGTTGGCCGATGCCGACTACCTCCTGCCGCAAGGTGATTTCGATTATGTGTTCTTCGACCTTCCCGGTACGATCAATAACGAGGATCTGATTCATTCCCTGGCCGGAATGGATTATCTCGTCGCCCCGATCAGTGCCGACCGGGTTGTCATGGAAAGCACCCTGAATTACGCGGTTGTGGTAAAGGAGCATATCATGGGCCGCGAGAAGTCCCGGATGAAAGGGCTGTATATGCTATGGAACATGGTGGACGGGCGTGAGAAGACAGAATTATATCAGGTTTACGAGGCGGTAATGAAAGAGCTGGATCTTCCTGTTCTGAAGACCTTCCTGCCTGACACCAAGCGTTTTCGTCGTGAGCAGAACGCCAGCCGTCGCTCTGTCTTCCGCTCCACGCTCTTCCCGGCAGACCGTTCTTTGATCCGGGGCAGCAACCTGGATAAACTCGTGGATGAATTGATCGAACTGTTAAAGTAGGATCTTATGAGCGGAAAAGAACATGACGACGGTTTGGACGCTTCCTTCATCATCAGCCAGGCCAAAAGTCGAAACCGGCCATTACATCCTTACACGCCGGAAAAAGAGGAGGAGGCATCGGCTCTATCGGAACCGTCCGGCGAGGCCGCCTCCTCGTCGGCTACGAAAGAGGAGGGCCGCCGCCGAAGAGGGAAAGGCCAGGATTACGAGCGTCTTTTTATCCGGAACGCCCCCTCCAATACCCGAAGCGGCAAAACGGTGTATATCCGCAAGGAGTTTCACGAGCGTATAACCCGGATAGTGCAGGTTATCGGTAAGAACGAACTCTCGCTGTATAGCTACCTGGACAATGTGCTGGAGCAGCATTTCGCTACCTATCAGGAGGAAATTTCGGAACTCTACAAGAAACGGAACTCCGATATTTTTTAGTTATGAACCCAATATTTACAACCTATTAAAAACAATCCATCATGTCAGACAAGGCAATTATTTTATCTGTTATCCTGGCGGCTGTCCTTTGTGTCGCCGTGCCCTTCATCTTCCGCGTGTGCCGCTACCGGCGCAGGATGAAAACCCTTATCGTCCCCGACGGCCCTTCGGGGGAGGTCGCCGTGGGGACTGTCCCCACCCCCGAGGCCGAGTACCTGGCCCGTTACATCTGCCTGCTGCGGCTGCCTTTCGCCGGTAACAAGCACGTGAAGATACGTCCGTCGTATCACGAGCGTATCCGCGAGATCACCCGTGTCATCGGTCGTGGCGACGTGACGATCACGGCCTACGTGGACAAGGTTCTCAAGGCGCACCTGGACGATAACCGGGAAACCATCGAGCGGCTTTTCGAGGAACGCGAGGCCGTGGCCTCCCGGCAACCCAAAGCGGAGGAGCGATGAACGGGGCGTTGTGGCTGCTGCCCCTCTTTGCCGTGGGGTATGCCTTGTGGGCGTTTTTCCGCCTGCGGCGGATGGAACGCAACGAACCGGCAGACGGGATCGTTGCCGAAGACACTCCCTGCCGGCAGGAGATCATCGGCAGGAGCCGCTTTGTCCTCGACCCGCGCCACTCCCGGCCACAAGCTGCCGTAGAATCTGAAACTGAAAAAGTTACGGAAAAAGCCGATATATTTGTGCCCACGAATGTACCCGAACACCCCCGGCAGATTCCGCCGGAAGACCTGGATGAAGTGTTCGGTGTCGCTCCCGAGGGGGAGCCTAACGAACCTCTGGAAATCGACTTTCCGCTGTACGATGAATCTTTCCCGGATGCGGACGCGGAGGAGCCGGATTATGACGAGGATGAAGACGACACCGAAGAGCTGCCCCTTTTGGGCCGCTCGCTTGCCCAGGGGGTTAGTTTTGAACAGATGGGCGAAGCCTACCGCCACGTGGTACACGATCCACCTTCAACAGACGAGCAAAGGGAGGAAACGGGACGTGTCCTCCTGGGCCTGAAACAGACCGACATGTTCGAGGTCATCGTTTCGGGCCGCCCCGACGGGAACGACAGGGTAAAATCCCTGATCGACACCTACCTCTCGGCCTTTCACCGGCGTATGTCCGAGAGGTCTGCGGAAAGCCCATCTCTGCAGGGTTCGGTTCCCACGGGTTTCGACGTCCGTGAGTTTGTTTAACCCCATAATGACATCACGATGAAAGAAAAAGACTACGGGTAGCGCGTGAGGCTATCCTCGAACCACTGAAAAAATCCGAATCAAGAAGTTTAACCCGGTGCGGGGCCTATCCATCCCCGCGCCACAATTCAAACATTATCGAGTTATGAGAAAGAACAAGATTCTTCTTCCGGCGGCATTTCTCTTTGCCGCCATCTCCTCCGCTTTCGCGCAGGGCAACGGCATCGCCGGCATTACGGAGGCTACCAACATGGTAACCAGTTACTTCGACCCCGGCACGAAACTCGTGTACGCTGTGGGGGCTGTGGTCGGCCTTATCGGGGGCATCAAGGTCTATAACAAGTTTTCGAGCGGCGACCCCGACACGTCGAAGACCGCCGCGAGCTGGTTCGGCGCGTGTATTTTCCTGATTGTCGCCGCGACGATCCTACGCTCTTTCTTCTTGTAGTCCAACCTGTCATGCAAATAATTATGGAATATGGAATCAACAAGGGAATCGGCAAGAGCGTGGAGTTCCGGGGTCTGAAGGCGCAGTACCTCTTCATCTTCGCGGGCGGCCTGCTGGCCGTCTTCGTGGTGTTCGTCATCCTCTACATGGCAGGGGTCGATCAGTGGGTATGTATCGCTTTCGGCGTTGCGGCGGCTTCGGTGCTGGTCTGGCTTACCTTCCGCCTGAACGCCCGTTACGGGGAACACGGGCTGATGAAGCTGCTCGCCGCGCGCCGGCATCCCCGCTACCTGCTCAACCGCAAGTCCCTGCGCCGGTTGCTGAAAAGAAAGGGGGGCCGCGTATGAGAAACATCTTGAAAGCCACCACGCTGGAAAGCAAGTTCCCGCTCCTGGCCGTGGAAGGCGGTTGTATCATCAGCAAGGACGCGGACATAACGGTCGTCTATCGGGTCGAACTCCCGGAGCTGTTCACCGTCACGTCCGCCGAGTACGAGGCGATCCACGCCGCCTGGTGCAAGGCCCTGAAGGTCTTGCCCGAATACAGCGTGGTACACAAGCAGGACTGGTTCATCCGCGAGCGTTACCGCCCGGCCACGGGCGAGGGGGACATGAGTTTCCTCTCCCGCAGTTACGAGCGGCATTTCAACGAGCGTCCGTTCCTGACCCACGCCTGCTTCCTTTACCTGACGAAAACGACGAGGGAGCGTATGCACATGCGTTCAGACTTCTCGACCCTCTGCCGGGGCAACATCATTCCCAAAGAGGTAAACCGGGAGTCGGCGACAAAATTCCTGGAGGCGGCGGAACAGTTCGAGCGTATTCTGAACGATTCGGGTTTCCTGACCCTTGTCCGCCTCACGGGGGACGAGATCACGGGTACGGCGGATTGTCCGGGCCTGCTGGAGCGGTACTTTTCCCTCTCGCTCTCGGAGACGACTTCTCTTCAGGACATCGAGCTGGGGGCCGAGGTTCTGCGCGTGGGTAACAAACGGGTGTGCCTGCACACGCTCTCGGACACGGAAGACCTGCCGGGGCGCGTGGGTACGGATACCCGTTACGAGCGTCTTTCCACCGACCGTTCGGACTGCCTGCTCTCGTTCGCGGCCCCCGTGGGGCTTCTGCTTTCCTGCGACCACCTTTACAACCAGTACGTGTTCCTGGAAGACAGCGACGAAAACCTGCGTATGTTCGAGAAACGTGCGCGTAACATGCAGTCCCTTTCCCGCTACTCCCGCGGGAACCAGATAAACAAGGAGTGGATCGACCAGTATCTCAACGAGGCGCACTCGTTCGGTCTTCAATCCGTCCGGGCCCATTTCAACGTGCTGGCCTGGTCGGACGACGTGCAGGAGCTCCGGCATATCCGCAATGATGTGGGCAGCCAGCTCGCTCTGATGGAGTGCCGCCCGCGCCACAACACCGTGGACGCCGCCACGCTCTACTGGGCGGGTATGCCGGGCAACGCGGGGGATTTCCCCGCCGAGGAATCGTTCTACACGTTCATCGAGCCCGCAGTCTGTTTCTTCACGGAGGAAACCAACTATAAATCCTCGTCCAGCCCTTTCGGCATCAAGCTGTGCGACCGCGTAAGCGGCAGGCCCCTGCACCTGGACATCTCGGACGAACCGATGAAAAAAGGGATCATTACGAACAGGAATAAATTCGTGTTAGGCGGCTCGGGGTCAGGCAAGTCATTCTTTATGAATCATTTAGTCCGCCAATACTGGGAGCAGGGCACGCATGTCGTGCTGGTGGATACCGGTAACAGCTACCAGGGTCTTTGCGAGCTGATCCGGCGTAAGACCAAAGGTGAGGACGGCGTGTATTTTACCTATACCGAGGAACATCCCATCAGTTTCAACCCGTTCTACACCGACGACTACTATTTCGACGTGGAGAAGAAGGACAGCATCAAGACGCTGCTGCTGACACTCTGGAAAACCGAGGACGACAAGATCACGAAGACCGAGAGCGGCGAGCTGGGCAGTGCCGTGAACGCCTATATCGAGCGTATCCGCGCCGACCGGAATATCGTGCCGTGTTTTGACAGTTTCTACGAGTACCTGCGGGACGACTACCGCCGCGAGCTGGAGGAGCGGGAGATCCGGGTCAGCCGCGAGGATTTCAACATCGACAACATGCTCATCACCCTGCGGCAGTATTATAAGGGCGGACGCTACGACTTCCTTCTGAACTCCCGGGCCAACATCGACCTGCTCTCGAAGCGCTTCGTGGTCTTCGAGGTGGATTCCATCAAGGAAAACAAGGAGCTTTTTCCCGTGGTCACCATTATCATCATGGAGGCTTTCATAAACAAGATGAGACGGCTCAAGGGGGTACGCAAACAGCTCATCGTCGAGGAGGCCTGGAAGGCGCTCTCTACGGCCAATATGGCTGAATATCTGCGTTATATGTATAAAACAGTCCGCAAATACTACGGTGAGGCCATCGTTGTGACGCAGGAGGTCGAGGACATCATTTCCAGCCCGGTGGTCAAGGAGGCGATCATCAACAACTCGGACTGCAAGATCCTGCTCGACCAGCGCAAGTTCATGAACCGTTTCGATGCGATTCAGTCCTTGTTGGGGCTGACCGACAAGGAGAAGGCGCAGATTCTCTCGATCAACCAGTCCAACGACCCTTCCCGTAAATACAAGGAGGTCTGGATCGGTCTGGGCGGCGTTCAGTCGGCGGTCTATGCCACGGAGGTCAGCGTCCCGGAGTACCTGGCCTACACGACCGAGGAAACGGAGAAAGTGGAGGTACAGCGGCTTGCCGGCGAGCTGGGCGGTGATATGGAACTGGCGATCAGGCAGCTCGCCGAGGGCAAACGTTAAAGGGAGGGCAGGCCATGTATCGCAAGTGTATCGGATCAGACCCCACGGCGGCGCATTTGGACTTCGCGCTGTACGAGGTGGCGGGCGAGTGGGAAAGCCGCTCGGGTTCTCCCCGGGTTCGCATCTACCGCAACCCGGGACGCCGGGGCGGCGGTTTTTACGTGGAGGTGTCCTACAAGGACGGGACACGCTTCTCCCGTCCCGTGAGGAAGTATTGGGGAGGTATCCGTTACTTCGACCTCTACGGGTATGTCGCCCTGGCCTACGATGCGGGGCGCGAGGTGCTCCAGCTCTCCGCCTACGGGGATTATTACCGGGCGTCGGAATGACCGCCCAAGTATTCACGAATTAAATAATGAAAAGGATGAAACGATTGATTTTAACGCTGTTCGTGGGGCTTCTTTGCTTCACGTACCAGGCAAAAGCGCAGTGGACGGTCATCGACCCGTCGAACCTCGTTCAGAACATCAAGAGCGCGGTTCAAAGCTCGACCACGGCGACCAACATGGTCAAGTCGCTGCAAGAGAGTATCAAGATTTATAACCAGAGCAAGGCTTACTACGACGCCCTCAAATCGGTGCATAACATCATCAAGGATGCCCGGAAGGTGAAGCTGACGCTCGAAATGGTCAGCGAGATCACGGAAATCTACACCTCGGGATTCAACCGTATGGTTTCAGACCCGAACTTCACGGTGGACGAGCTGGCGGCGATCTCGGCGGGTTACGCCCGGTTGCTGGAGGAGGGCGGCGCGCTGGTGGCGGAACTCAAGACGGTCATAACCGGCGGCAACGGCCTCTCGCTCTCGGACAAGGAGCGGATGGACGTGGTGGATCAGGTTTACACGAAGATGCTGGAGTACCGCAACCTCACGCGCTATTACACGCGCAAGACCATCTCCGTGTCCTTCATCCGCAGCCGCGAAAAGGGCGACGCGCACCGGGTGCTGGCACTTTACGGGAACCCGAACGACAGATATTGGTAACCTGAAAACGGAGGCAGTCATGGATTTCGACAATTTACACCAGGTTCTCCGGAACCTGTATCAGGAGATGATGCCGCTATGCGGCGACATGATCGGGGTGGCGAAAGGTATCGCCGGCCTGGGTGCGCTCTTTTACGTGGCTTACCGGGTATGGAAGGCACTGGCCAATGCGGAGCCTATCGACGTGTTCCCGCTCCTGCGGCCTTTCGCCATCGGCTTGTGCGTGATGTTCTTTCCCACCGTGGTTCTGGGGACGATCAACGCCGTGATGTCGCCCGTGGTGCAGGGCACGCACGCCATACTGGAGGGGCAGACATTGGATTTGCAGGCATACCAGCAACAGAAGGACGATTTGGAAGCCGAAGCCCGCAGGCGCGAGGGCAAGGCTTGGTTAGTGGACGACGAGGTGTATGAACAACGGCTTGCGGATATGGGTATCACGGATTTGGGCGAGATTATCAGCATGTGGGCCGAACGCACGTGGTACGACATCAAGGCCGGTTTCCGGCAGCTTGTCCGGGACTTCTTCGAGTTGTTGTTCAACGCCGCGGGGCTTACCATCGACACGCTGCGGACATTCTTTTTAGTCGTGCTGTCGATTCTGGGGCCCTTGTCGTTCGCCCTCTCCATTTACGACGGCTTCCACTCGACGCTCGCGAGCTGGATTTCCCGCTATATCAGCGTGTACCTTTGGCTTCCCATCGCCGACCTGTTCTCCGCGGTGCTGGCCAAGATCCAGACGTTGATGCTCCAGGCGGACGTCCTGGCCCTGCAAGACCCCAACTACATTCCCGACAGCGGCAGCGGTGTCTATATTATCTTTTTGATTATAGGTATCATAGGCTATTTCACGATCCCCACCGTTGCCGAGTGGGTGATCCAGTCGGGCGGAGCCGGCGGGGCTATGGGCGGTATCAACAAGGCCGGGGCATTCGCCACGGGTGTCGCGGGCGGTATCGCCGGCAACATGATCGGCCGCACGTTCGGGCGTCGCGGCGGTGGCGGTTCCTCCTCCGGTAACGGCGGCGGTGGCCCGGCTTCGGGCAGTGCCCCCAACGGGCGCAACCTGGCAACACAAGGTAACAATAATCATTCATAACAATTTGGACAATGGAATTCAAGTCATTAAAAAACATCGAAACAAGTTTCAGGCAGATTCGGCTTTTCGGTATCGTGTTCCTCTGCCTGTGCGCGCTGGTATCCGTGTTCAGCGTGGTCGCGAGCTTCCGTTTCGCCGAAAAGCAGCGCGAGAAGATCTACGTCCTGGACGGGGGCAAGTCGCTGATGCTGGCGCTCTCGCAGGATTTGAGCCAGAACCGCCCCGTGGAGGCGCGCGAACATATCCGGCGTTTTCACGAGTTGTTCTTCACCCTCTCGCCCGACCGTGCGGCCATCGAGAGCAACATCAACCGCGCGCTGTTCCTGGTCGATAAGAGCGCCTTCGCCTACTACCAGGACATGCAGGAGAAAGGTTACTACAACCGTGTGGTGTCGGGGAACATCAGCCAGCGTATCGAGGTGGACTCCGTGGTGTGCGACTTCAACGCCTATCCCTACCGGGCCATGACCTATGCCCGGCAAATGATTGTCCGCGAGAGCAACATCACCGAGCGTTCGCTGGTCACGCGCTGCGAGCTGATCAACTCGGGGCGTTCGGACAATAACCCGCAGGGTTTCATCATGGAGAAATTCGAGATTCTGGAGAACCGCGATTTACGTACATTAAAAAGATAAGGCTATGGCAAAGAAGAGAATAAAGGCTTTCGGGGAGTGGGTCGAAGACCACCTGCGCCGCGCTTGCGGGGCGCTCTCGCCCGATAAGCGGATTATCGTGATCCTCACGCTGCTCTTGTTCTTTTCCGTCTTGTCGCTCTACTTTACCGTGTCTTCCATCTACCGCTTCGGCAAGGGAGCCGGGGAACGGATGCAGATACGGCATATCGAGCGGCTGGAACTGGAATTAAGACAACGGCAGGAGGCCGACAGTGTAAAACATCTAAAAGATTTCAATTATGACGACGAACGAAAAACAGAATAAACAGCCGGAGGCGGGGAAAAAGGAACTCACGCCCCGGCAGATACAGATGCGGAAGAAGCTGGTGGTCTTCCCGCTCTTTTTCCTGGCCTTTGCCGGGTGCATGTGGCTGATCTTCTCCCCCGGCGAAAAAGAACGGGAGGAGCCTTCGGCGGGTTTCAACACGGAGCTGCCGACCCCGGAATCGGAGGGTATCCTCTCGGACAAGCGTGATGCCTACGTGCAGGAGGAGATGCGGCGCAGGGAACGGGAAAAGATGCGCTCCTTGCAGGATTTCGCGTTCGGGATGGAGGACGAGGAGGAAGAGCCCGTCATGCCCGCTGCCGTGCCGGATAAGTCTTCCGGCCCTGCCGGCGGTTCGTCGGGAGCTTTCCGGACTTCCCGTGCCGCCTATGCCGACATCAACCGCCAGCTAGGCAGTTTCTACGAGGAGACCGCCGGTGAAACGGGGGAAGAGCGCGAGATGCAGGCCCGCATCGAGGAACTGGAACGCCGCCTGGAAGAACAGCAGGCGCAGAAAACGGCCCAGGAGGAGCAGGTGGCGCTGCTGGAGAAGTCCTACGAGATCGCCGCCCGCTACATGAATGGCGGTCAGGCCCCTGAAGCCCCGCGTCAGAAAGCCTCCGTTTCCGGCAAGGCTTCCGTGCAGCCCGTGCGCCAGGTGCGCCGTAACATCGTGTCGCTGCTCGCCGCCCCGCTGCCCGATTCGGTCTTCGCCCGTGAGTTCGTCAAGCCCCGGAACTGGGGTTTCAACACGGTGGGGAGCGACCTTCGCGAGCCCGAGCGCAACAGTATCCGTGCCGCCGTGCAGCAAACCGTGACGCTCACCGATGGCGGGGAGGTTACTTTCCGGCTGCTGGAACCGATGATGGCGGGAGAGCTGCTCATCCCCTCGGGTACGCCCGTAACGGGGGCGGCGAGGATCAACGGCGAACGGCTGACGGTCAAGGTCAGCGCTGTCCAGCACGGCGGGGCGGTCGTTCCGGTCGATCTGTCGGTCTATGACACGAACGGCAACGAGGGTATTCCCGTGCCGGGGTCGGAAGAACTCAATGCCGTGAAGGAGATCGCCGCCAATATGGGTGCGGGCATGGGCAGCAGTATCACGATCACGGACGATGCCGGTTCGCAACTGCTTTCCGACCTGGGGCGCAGCGCCATCCAGGGCGTGTCGCAATACGTGAGCAAGAAGATGCGCTCGGTCAAGGTCACGCTCAAGGCCGGTTACAGCGTCCTGCTGCTCCCGCCCCTTCAATAAGGGTACAAACGACGTACTTCCGTACACCACTGAAAAAATCCATTTTTATCAACAATCAAAAATTTATCGAGTATGAAAAAGATTCTTCTGGCACTCGCTTTTATCGGGTGCATGTTCGCTGCCCACGCGCAGGAAAAGCCCTCCACGGGCGATTTGTACGACGGTCTTACCCGTCCGCTGACCTTCAACCGGGTTATCCCGCCCTACGCGCTGGAGGTGACGTTCAGCAAGACCGTTCATGTGATTTTCCCCTCGGCCATCCGTTATGTCGATCTGGGGTCTTCGGATCTTCTGGCGGCGAAAGCCGACGGCACGGAAAACGTGCTGCGTGTAAAGGCGGCCCTGCGTGATTTCTCGCGCGAGAGCAACCTTTCGGTCATTACCGAGGACGGGGCCTATTACAGCTTCAATGTCAAGTATGCCGACGAGCCGGTGAAACTGTCGGTCGAGATGGCGGACTTCCTGCATGACGGGGAGGCGGTAAACCGCCCCAATAATGCGCTGGACATCTATTTGCAGGAGTTGGGATGCGAATCTCCGCTGCTGGTCAAACTGATCATGCAGTCCATTTACAAGAATGACCGCCGCGAGATCAAGCATATCGGTTGCAAGCGTTTCGGGGTACAATACCTCCTCAAAGGTATCTACGTGCATAACGACCTGCTTTATTTCCACCTCCAACTGAAAAACTCCTCCAACGTGCCTTTCAACGTGGACTACCTGACGTTCAAGATTACGGACAAGAAGGTGGCCAAACGCACGGCCATTCAGGAGCAGGTCGTATGGCCCGTGCGTGCGTACAACAACGTGCAGGTCATCGGCGGCAAGCGTACCGAGCGCATGGTCTTCACGCTCCCGAAGTTCACGCTGGCCGACGACAAGCAGCTGGTCGTGGAACTGCACGAGCAGCAGGGCGGGCGACACCAGACTTTCACGGTAGAGAATGCCGACCTGGTGCGCGCACGTGTTATCAACGAGTTAAAGGTAAAGTGATATGAAACGGGCGATATTCATTCTCACGCTGGGGTTATGCCTCCTCCTTTCGGACGGGGCGCACGCCCAGCGTGCCCTGCCCGCCATGCGCGGGCTGGAAATACGGGGAGGCATGACCGACGGCTTCTATACCCGGGACAGCCGCAGCGAAACGGGCTACTGGTTCGGGCTGGCCATGAGCCGCTACGCGAAGAATGCCGACAAGTGGGTGTTCGGCGCGGAGTTCCTGAACCGTTATTACCCCTACAAGTCGGAACGTATCCCTGTGGCGCAGTTCACGGCCGAGGGCGGTTACTATTACAGGTTCCTCGCCGACCCGTCCAGGACTTTTTTCTTCTACCTCGGCGGCTCGGCGCTGGTCGGTTACGAGAGTGTGAACCGGGGCGAAAGGCGGCTCTATGACGGCTCTACGCTCCGCCACCGCGACCGTTTCCTCTATGGCGGGGCCGTCACGCTGGAGGTCGATGCGTACCTGACCGACAGGATTATCCTCTCGCTGACGGGGCGTGAGCGTATCCTATGGGGCACTACAACGGGACATTTCCACGCGCAGTTCGGCCTGGGCGTGAAATTCATAATCCATTAAACTTGCAAGCGACATGAAAAAGATGAAAAAGATATTGGCCCTGGCGGTCTGGATCGCCGCCCTGGGTCTTTTATGCGCATCCTGCGACAACGGGCTGGATATACAGCAGGCGTACACGTTCTCTCTGGAAACGATGCCCGTTCAGAAGCGAATCTCCGTTGGTGAAACCGCTGAAATCCGCTGCACGCTCGTGCGGGAGGGGAGATATGACGGCGCGCGTTACACGATCCGCTATTTCCAGCCCGACGGGCGCGGTGAGTTGAGGATGGACGACGGTACGGTGTTCCTGCCCAACGACCGCTATCCGCTCGACCGTGAGGTGTTCCGCCTCTATTACACATCGCGCAGCGATGACCAGCAGACCATCGACGTCTATGTCGAGGACAACACGGGTCAGGTCGTGAAGACCTCCTTCACGTTCCAGAGCGAGAACGGGACGGAGGAAACGGAACGATAACGGAATATGTCTAACCAAGAGAAGCGCCCGTCACCCGGGCGCTTTCCATAAATACTGAAAACCATGACAGAGCAAGAGAGAATAGATATAGCCTATCTCGATACGGGGGTGTACGAGAACCCGTGGCGCGAGAACCTTTTCGAGACGCTGCCCGAGGATCGGAAAACGGCGGAAGTCTGCCGTTTCGCCATCAAGAAATCGGCTTTCAACATCGAGTTCGTTCCCGAAGCGATGAAAACGCCGGAACTTTGTCTTGCCGCGGCCGGCCACCGGGGCGAAACACTGAAATTCGTCCCTGACCGTCTGAAGACACCGAAAATGTGCCGTGCCGCCGTCGATAGCAACAGCTACGCGCTGTATTACGTTCCGGAGGGGTTGAAGACCCCCGAACTGTGCATGGCGGCCGTGAAGCGCAACGGTCTGGTGCTGGAGGCCGTCCCCGGGGAATTGAGGACGCCGCAAATATGCCGTGCGGCGTTGAAAGCGGTGGACAGTGCCGATTACAAGATACTCCCTTACATTCCGTATCCCGATATATGCCTGGAAGGGCTGAAAAAATTCGGGATGTCGTTCGTGGACAAGTTCGAGATTTTCGCCTCCATTGCCCCGGAGGTCATGACCGAGGAACTGGCCCTTCACGGCGTGGGGATGGACGCGTCCTGCCTTTCGCTCGTGCCGGTGGAACTGCGCACGGAGGCAGTCTGCCTGCGTGCCGTCAGCGGGGACGGCATCCTGCTCCATGAAGTGCCGGAGGAATTACGCACGGAACGGGTCTGCGAGGCCGCCGTGTCCTCGAACTACCTGGCACTGGAGTACGTTCCGAAACATCTGAAAACCGACCGTCTGTGCGGGATGGCGCTGGAGCGCGATCCCCTGGCCATCCGCTTTTTCAACCCCGAACAGCTCACGCCGGAGGTCTGCAACCGGGCGTTGGCCCGTACCGACGACCTGCGTGTCCTCCGCTATATCCCCTTCGAGGAGATACACCTGAAAGTGTTGGGGTTCTATTGCACGAATTACGATAAGACCTTCGATTTTTTGGAGAACATGAACCCCTGGTTCCTCACGCCGAGGGTGGCCCGGGAAATTTTCGCCCTGGAGCCGGAGCTGTTCTACAACCTTCCCGACCACGCCAAGAACGAGGAGATGTGCCGCCGGGCCGTCGGGCACGACGGGAGCTACCTGCAATATGTCCCCGAGAAGTGGAAAACGCCGGAGTTGTGCATGGAGGCCATACGGCGCAGTCCCTATGCCATCGCCCACCTGCCCGAGAGCATGAAAAGCCCGGATCTATACATGAGCCTGGTGCGGGAGAACCCGCAAAACCTGAAAGGCGTCCCCCGCGAAGCCCGGACGCCGGAGATGAGCCGGGAGGCTTTCGAGCGTACCTACGGGAAGGACAAAACCGATTTCTCGGTTATCAGCGCGTTGAGCGACCCCGCCCTGGTCTTGCAGGTGTTCCGCGAGCAGGACGACCCGCAGCAGATACACCGGTTGATGAGTGTCCTGCACCTGAACCGCCGGCTTGTAACGGAGGAGGTGGCGTTGGAGGCCGTTCGCAAGGATGCGGGGGTGCTGTACGACATTCCCCAGACGGCCATCACGCCGCTCGTGGCCGATACGGCCGTGCGGGGCGACCCGAGGATGATCCAGTGGGTTCCGAGGGAGCTTCGCACGGCGGATCTGTGCCTCTATGCCGAGGCCGCCCATCCCGAGTTGCGGGTTTACGTTCCCGACGAAATAGCAAAGGGACGTAATATCTACTCGTTCCACCGTCAGGTGGACGCGAAATTGCGGCAGCCGCTCGAATACGAACAATACAAGACCCTCTACTCGGGCGGCGCGGTGCGTGTGAACAACGTGTGGACATCGGTTGCGGGTGAGATTGACTGCTGCGAGGTGCGTTACGACCGTAAGACGGAGAAACTCAAACTGCGGATCGTCGAACCGCCCAGGGAGAAGAAGGCGCAGCCGAAGGTCGCGCCCCGCAAACCCGCCCGGGGGCCGAAATTGTAGGACGGCGGGTAGTTCTTTGGCAGGAAGGTTGTTAAAAATCGCACGTGTTGTCGTCGATACCCGGATGAAATCGTTATATTTGCAATCGAATCCTCCGGCGGCGTGCCGCCGGGCGATTTACATACGGAAGGAACACATTATGGTGGGGCATTGAAAACAGCCAAATTTTAATCCGCTCGCAAAATAATGGGTAGTTCTCTTCTTCATCGTCGTGTCTATATGCGTCAAGCGTATGCGATAGCGGCGTGGGGAGAAATTATCTATCGAGTGGATGGGTGCTTGGCTGTACCTCAATGCCGGTATTTAACGTATTCTCACGCCTTTTTCGTATGGTATTTGTCTGAACCTAAAGAAAAGCGATATGGAAACGAAATCGACAAATGAGGTAAAGGGTGATTACGACCGGGTATCGGCGAGTGAATGCCTGGGGTCGCTAATCGAGTTGCACGGGATTGTCATGGAAGACGATCTGTTCGTCATTCCCGATGCGGATGGCACGGCAGTATTATACAATGACGGGAAGATACGTTTTGACGAGATCGCCGACATCGAGGTCGGCTCGGTGTTTGTGGGCATCCTGCTCCGCAACGGCTATCTGTTCTACCTTTCCCGTACCGAACCGCTCAAGACGTGCATATACACGCATGGCGGGTGGGGTTCAATCTCTGAAATTTCTCCCCGTGGCATTGCCGGACATATCGGGCGTGAACTGCACGGGAAGCTGGGCGACCATACGGCGGTCGATTGACGGGAAACAAAAAAATCGGACGGTTGTTATCGTCCGATTTTTTTCGCGTCGTATTTTCACGGCCGTTGCCTGCCGTGTTCCCGTTTCCGTCTTTGCAGGGCGAGCAGTTGCCGCAACATGTAGGCATGGTTTTCCCCCACGGTATGCCCCGAGGGCATCAGGTAGGGACTTGCGAGGCACTCCCGGCATTGGCGTACCGCCTCTTTTAAGTCGGTAACGGTTATTTCCGCTCCCGTGATGTCTTTAATCTTTGTTTCCATTCTTGTCCTGTTTTTTTGGTTCGTACCAACTGTCCCGGTAATTTTCTCCCACGAGCGAGAAAATTCCGCTCATGCCGCTTTCAGCGGCGAAATTTTTGGCTTCCCATATACCGGAAAACTCTCCCAGCAGCCGGTAGCCGATGAATAATTTGTACTTGCGCATGATTTTATCGTTTTTCCAGGTTGATAATCGGTGTGTTCTTTTGCAGCCATTCCTTCACGCTGTCCATGTTGTATTCGGATGTGATAACCGCCGTTCGGTCGTCGATTTCGGTGAAGCGCGTAGTTTCATACCCGTCGATCCACTGCTTCAGCGTGGCAACGCCCCACACCTGCGGGTCGTCGAACATGGTGTTGAGCCGCCCGATACCCTCGCCGAAGGTTACGAGCAGCGTTTCATAGGAGATTTCCTTGTTTACTTCATTCGTTTTCATATTCTCGCTTTTTTCGGGGCGGCTTTTGCCGCCCCGAAATTTTTTAATCAGACAAGTTCCACTCTAACCCTGCTCATGTTCGCCCAGAACACGCCGTTGCAGTAGTAGGCGTAGCCGTTATGCCAGTTGCTCCTGCGGCGTATCACGTCCTGCTCGGGTGGTCGTATCTCGATACTCGTGGTGTAGATGTTGTGTCCCACGGTAATGACGAGGTTGCACCTTCGCCATATCTCGGAATGGGTTTTGAACCCGTTTTTCCCCTCGACGAGCGCAAGGGCCGTCTTGACTGCTTCCCGAACTTCCCAATCCCACTCCCCGAAGGGTTTGAGCGGGCGTGCCATGTAGCTTTTATAGATGATTTTCATTGTTATATTTTTTTTGTAGGGCGGCTTTCGCCGCCCCGATTTTATAATTCGACAATCCTTTCCACTCTGCCGTACAACATGGAGCGTATGCTCGTCTTGTCCACGCCCTTGTATTCCGTGTAATGCCCGTACTGCTTTACCACGAATGTTTTCAGTACATCGACAAAGTTGAAACGATACCCTAAAAGCGGAATGGAGTCCTTGAAATAGGTGTTATGGTTTACCTCACGGGTAATCCAGTCTTTCTCCTCACGGGTGAGCGTTCCCCCGTCATTGAGCCGTTTGCGTAATATGTACGCTTTTGAGCCTGCAAGGCTTTCGAGTGCGGGAACGTCCCACGACACGAATTTATATGCTATTTGGTTCATTCTATTTTGTTTTTGCGGGCGGCTTTCGCCGCCCCGATTTTTATGCTGTCATTCGTTTCCGTATAAGGGACATGTTCCCCTTCATCAGTTTCAGTATTTGCCCGTGGTATGGGGTATTCTTGTTACACACGCCACGGCTCTGCACGACCTCCATGCGTTTTAGGGACACCTCTATCGTTTCGATACGTTTGCCGTCGATTGTGGCCGAGAGTATGAGCGAGTCGGCTTTCAGATAGTATTCGTTGGTAAACACGCAATGGTGCATGGCCTCGCCCTCCTGCCGTATGGCTTCAACGCTGTCCAATACCTTGATGCAGATTTCCCCGTCGGAAAACTCCACTCCGAAAAACCGCCCTTTGGCTTCGACAAACGAGGCTTCCTGTTCCAACGCCTTGCGCCGTTCCTCCTGCCGCCGTTCCATTTGCATGTGCCGCCGTTTTTTTGCCATGTAGAGGTCATGCGCTGCGGGCAGGTCTGCGGGACACACGAAATGGGCGTTATGCAGGTCTTTCCCGAAAAATCGCAGCAGGTCGATGTAGTCGCACCATTCCGTCGGTTTCCCGATAGCGTACCCGTTACGGATGGCGATACGGATGGCCGGCCAATAGTCTGCGATATTGCGGGAGGAACGGGCGAAAAATCGCACGAGTGCCGTTTGTCCCGCTTTAAGCAGCGTTTCGGCCTTGTTCTCCGAGAGCAGCAGGTGGATAAGGTCGAAAGGGGTTACATCGGGGAGTTGTTTGCCGTAGCCGCTTCGGCGCAGTTCGGGGATAAGCCGTTGTCGGGGATAGATGCGTGTGGGCGTGATGTTGTATTTCCCGTCGTTCTCCGCCCGCAGTTCCAATGCGCTCGACCAACTCCACCCGTGAACGAAGAAGCCCATCGGGCGCAGCCGTGCGAAGGTTGCGGAGCGTCCGTCGGGGGCAATCCACCGCTGTACGGCTTCGATATGGGTGTAAACGGGCGTCTGTCCCACTTTCGCCCAACACTCGATATAGACGAAGCGCAGGACTTGAAAACCCTTGCAGCGGGTTACGATGCACAAATACTCGTAATCGTTGAACTTGCGGCGCAGGGTGGTTTCCACTTTCAGCGGGGTGTGGCAGTGCGGACACTCGCACCCTAACAGATTGTCCGTGAGTTCTCCGTTTTCGCTCTGCCACGTGTGGCCGCACTCGGTGCAGGTGATAAGTCCTTTCGGCGTGCGGCGTCCGATATGCTCGATGCAGTTCTTGTACCCCCATTCGATTTGTGCGGGGGTAAGCGGCGGCAGGTGTTTACTTGCCGCCACAACGCTCTGTTGGAATTTTGTTCTCGGTTTCATAACTAAAATAGACTGGGCATTAGTTTGTTATCTTCGATTTTCTTGGGTTTGGACTTGGCTTTCGCCAACTTGGCGTAGGCTTCGCTCTCGGCCTTCCGTATGGCGTTCCGCCGTGCCTCGGCTTTTTCCTCCTCGGTCAGTTCAACGGTGTGATTGACCACTACCTTGCAACTGACGGGTTTGCCGATGTCGATGTCCTCCTCGTCGTAATAGTGGAGTGCCATAGAGTATATTTCCTCGTCGGCAAACCCGTTGCAACCGCTCTGCCGTACTTGGTTGATGATGAAAGTGCAGCAATCGTCAATGTTCTTTTTCGGGTTGGCGTATCGGGGTGCGAAAAGTTCGTCCTCCCGTGCCCGTGCGTCGAGATAGTTCTGTATCGTCAGTTTGAAATAATCTGTTCCTTGTGCCATGATTTTTTGGTATTGTGGGGCGGCGAGCCGCCCCGTGTTCAACATTTATTCGTCCTTTCCGAGAAGCCGCCGCACCTCGTCCTCTTTGGTCTTTTGGAAAATCCATCCCGCTCTCTTCTGCCCGTCATGCGTCAGCCGTGCGTTGAAGCGTCCCCCGAGTGCGTGAAGGGCGTCCTTGACGGGCTTGGTGTCCCCGAATACGGCTATCGCCTTCTCGGAATAGTCCACGATGATAAACCCGCCTTGCACGCTCGTTTCAGTGCGTTCCGCCCGTTTTTCGTCTTTCGGCTCGGGCAGACATATATTCTCCTCGTTTCCTGCGATATATG
Organism: Bacteroides sp. 2201st1_D9_2201SCRN_220225; assembly: GCF_040928965.1. Classification (NCBI taxonomy): domain Bacteria; kingdom Pseudomonadati; phylum Bacteroidota; class Bacteroidia; order Bacteroidales; family Bacteroidaceae; genus Bacteroides; species Bacteroides sp. 2201st1_D9_2201SCRN_220225. Next base: position 32,731 of record NZ_JBCODG010000014.1, read on the forward strand.
CCAGCCTGTCGATGTACCCTTCACGTGTGTAGTGGGTCAGTTTGCAGACACTCCACCCGTATTTCGGACTTTTGCCGAGCGTGAAAACGGGATAGCGGTGTTCGTTCTTGGGGTCGTATTCGGAGAGGTGCGCCGTTTGCGGGAAATTGGCCGCCGCCTTTCTCAACTCCCCGAAGCCGTTGCGGGAGGTGGCCGAAAAGCCGAGAATGACGGTACGCACGCTTCGGGTGGTCGAACACTCGTAAGAGGGGTCAGTGTATTCCGTTTCGTTGAGTTCGGCGATGATTACGCCCTGCACCCCTTCGGGCATGATGCGGCGTAACCTCTGCGCTCCTATTTCCGCTATGCGGTCATGCTCGGCTTTCTCTTTGGCGGCGGCGATGGCCTGCGCCGTGGCTTGCTCTTCCGCCTGCCCCACGAGCAAAGCCACCTCGAAAGCGTCCATGAACTCGGGGTTCACGTCGTCGTAGTACCTGCCGATACCGAATGTTTGCGAGAGGGGTCGCAGAATGTCCGTTTGGCTGATTTCCTTTGTTTCGGTATCGACCATGTGGTACACGTAGCCACGGGCGGTGTGTTCCACCTTGTAAACGACGTAACGCTTTCTGCTCGCACCCGCACCGATACCGATGATTACCTGGTTTTCCTTGACTACCTGCACCCGTGTGTCCGTGGTAGTCGCTCCGAATAATGAAATGTACTTTGTCATACCTGTAATAATTTAGAAGATGTGAGTGAATAGGAAATAGAAAAAGCCGGTTAGAGCCACGAGAGAAACAAGGCAGGAGAAAATGCCCCGCAGGATGTCATAACAGAACGTGAAGCCCAAAACGACCCAAATAAAGTCGATACCCCACACGTGGAAGCCCAAAGCCACCGCCCCGACCTTTACCGCCAACCCGACCTTTGCCTTTATGCCAAGTGGAAGGTTGGAGGATTTCTGTTTCCATTTATTTTTCTCTTCGTTTCTCATAACCTTTGACTTTTTTTTTATGCCGTAGCGGAGCCGGTATGGATGGAATCTGTTTCGGTAGCATCAAAAGGTGTCGGGGATAGCTGCTGCAAGATTTTGTCGGAAAATACGCTCGCCCGCAGGGAAAGAGGAAGATTTTGCGGCAAACCGCCCCGCGGCCCGATCTTGCAGCAGCGTGAGCCCCGTAACTACCTTTGCTACTGACAACAGATTTCCATACCGCGCTCCGCGGCATGAAAAAAAGAGAGGAAAAGGTTATGGGAGAGAAACGGGGAGAAAACGATATGCCGTGAACGCTCGCGAAAGTCGGTTCACGGCTCACCCTGCATGGAATGATAAATCGCCCGCGAACATTTCCTTTCACGGGCGATTGGCGTATCGGAGCGTGCCGATCCCGTATCGGCGGAGGATCGTTTCCGCCGGACGTGGCGCCACTCGCTGCCACTTTTAAGACGGATACGTCCATATACCACTGGCTGATAACAAGATACTGTTCATTTGTGTACTTTTGGGCATCCGGGAAACAAAAAATGAAACAGAACATGGAAATAATAAGTATGGACGTGAAGGCTTTCGACGCGCTGGCAGGGCACGTGGAAGCCATTGAAAGAAAAGCCGAGGCGTTATGCCGCAGGCAGGAGGACGTGAGTTTGAAAAAATGGCTGGACAACCAGGATGTCTGTGACGTGCTGGGGATATCGAAACGTACCCTGCAAACCTACCGGGAGAAAGGGTTGCTGCCTTTCAGCCGCATCCGTCACAAAATCTTCTACAAACCGGAAGATGTCGGGAAACTGCTGCAATCGTCGCACTATCCTAATACCGCCGCGTTATGAGCCATTATTTCATCGACAAGCACGATCCGCGTGTGGCGGATCTCTTCCGGCGTTTGGAAAAGGCCGGCAAGGCACTGGATAAACTGGAATCCTCCGGAGGCCGGACACTCAAGGGAGAGCGGTTCGTCACCGACGAGGAATTGTCCCGGCTGCTGAAAATCAGCAGGCGTACATTGCAGGAATACCGCACGGCGCGGATCATTCCCTATTATTTGATTCAGGGCAAGGTACTATACATGGAATCCGAGATACAGAAATTTCTGGAAGATTCCCGGAAGAAATGTATCGGGGGACAGGAATGGGTATAAAAGAAGAACGGCCATCACGGCCGTTCTTCTTTTTCAGTTCAATATCGTGTTCATACCGGGGAGCTGCCAGACGACGGCGGTCGTCGTGGCCCTTCGGACAAGCCACCGTCGGAAGGCTTCGGCATTCCCGGATTTTAAGCGGAAAGCCAGCGCGGCGATCATTTCGAGCGAATACAGCTCGACAATACCGCCGTCACGGTTGCGCTCCCGGCGGTAAACCCGCTCCTCACGGAGTATGCCGCTTTTGAGTATGGAGCGGATGTTGCTCCCCACGGCAGGAACGAAGACTCCGAACAGGTCGGCAATCTGGTGGCGCGTGAGCCATACACGGTTCTCCGGCGTGTGGATTTCCACCCGCCCGTTTTCAATGCTGATAGGTTCTCTTGTCGTCATAGTCATACAAATTTATCAATTTTTGTTATACTGTTCAACCGTTTACCGTTATAATATCTGCCGTTTCCGGTTCGTCCTCCTCGTAGAGATTTATTTTTCGGCCTTTGGTCTGTTCTTTCAGACGTTTCATGTCCTCGTCCACCTTGCGGTCGGTCACTTTGGCGTAAATCTGCGTGGTGGAAATGCTCTTGTGTCCCATCATGCGGCTGACAGTTTCGATAGGCACACCCAGCGAGAGCGTGATATGTGTCCCGAAATTGTGCCTCGCCTTATGAAAGGTCATGTCGAAGCCGTATGTCCGTCCCAGTTCTCTGGTGAGCTTGATGAGATACCCCCGGCAATAGAGGTTGAAAATCCTGTCGCTTTTACGCTCGTGGCGGTATTTCTCGATGATCTGCAACGGCACGTTCAGCAGGCGGATGGCCGAGGGCGTTTCGGTCTTCTGGCGCCGGATGTGTATCCAGTACGTTCCGTCGTCCGACTGCGTGATGTCTTTTTCGGACAAGCGTTTCAGGTCGGCGTAGGACAACCCCGTGAAGGTAGCGAAGAGAAACCAGTCCCGCACCCGCTGGAGGTTGGGTTTACCGACGGGAGTTTCCATCAGTTTTTTGAGGTCTTCGAGTTTCAAATGGCGGCTCTTGCGCCGGGGCAGTTCCGGGTGCAGCTTCCCGTAAGGGTCGCGCCGGAGTGTACCCTGACTGACAGCCCGCTTGGTCATTTTTTTCAACCGGTAAAGATGCTCGTGTACTGTCTTGGGTTTCATTTCACGATCTGTACGCAGGAATATTTCAAAATCATCGTAGAACTCCCGGTCAAGGCTCCGCAACGCTACATCCTCCTTTTCCTTCCTTTTTTTCACGAAGGAGGCTAAAATATTATAGGAGTTCTCGTAACTTTCATAAGTTTCTTCCTTGCGATCCACGCCGACACGCTTGCGGAACTCCTCGTTATGCTCGCGGAACAAGGCAAGGAGGGTGAACGGTTTCTGCCCGATTCCTTCCACGGCGTTTTTGACCAGCTCGGCCGTCACGAAACCGAGGCTTTTACGAATATGACGGTAATGTCCGGTGATTTTTTCGGTCAGTTTCTCTATTGCCTGGTTTACCGTTCGGGCGTTCTCGCTTCGTCCGTTCGCCCTTTTGGTTTCCGGATTCCAAAGCGATGGATCGACAAACGCGTTGATATTGATCGGGGCCGACTTGGCGTCGATGCTTACCTTGCATAACAATTTACATGTTCCGTCCTTGCGGACTTTCGTGCGGTTGATGTAGAACAGCAGGGAGAACGTGCTGCGGCGTTTTATCTCTTTATTATTCGTTTCCATAATCGTTGTGAATTTGATTGTCAATGATAGATTAAATAGCTACGGAGAAGCGGCCGGCAATCTTTTCCTCTAAAGACCGGGTATCCATGTCGATCTTGTCATCGGTCACTTTGGCGTAAATCTGCGTCGTGGAAATGCGGCTATGCCCCAGCATTTTACTGACGGTTTCAAGCGGGACACCATGCGAAAGCGTGATCTCGGTGGCGTAGGTATGGCGTCCGCAGTGAAAGACGAGCTTCCGTTCAATTCCGCAAATGGCGGCAATACGTTTCAGTGTCCGGTTGAGTTCGTTGTTGCTGTACATCGGCAGCAGTTTTCCTTCCGGGGCCATATCCCGGTACTTGTCGAGGATGAGCAACGGTATGTCGAGCAACGGCACTTCATAGTCGATTTTCGTCTTCTTGCGGGCGGTCTTGATCCATACCTCACCGTCCTCGGCCACTTCCAGATCCTCCGTCGTCAGGCGGCACATGTCCCCGTAAGGGATACCCGTGTAGCAGGAGAAGAGGAACAGGTCGCGGATATGGTAGAGTTTCGGGTCGTGCAGGGGTGTGGTCATCAGCCGTTGTAACTCTGCGGCGGTAAGGTATTTCTGTTCCCGCTCGGGATGTTCGGCTTCATACCCCGCGAACGGGTCGGCAGTGATAATCCCTTCCGCGATGGCTTCCCCGACAATCGTGTTCAACCGTGTGACAAGCAACACGATAGTTCCCAGGGCAAAGCGGCGCTCCGTGCGTAGGTAGAGGTCATAGTTGTCGATGAATGAACGGTTCAGGGCCGTGAAAGGAACATCCGACAACTTGTATTTCTCCTGGATGAAAGCAGCCACACAGTTACAAGCATAGCGGTAAGATTGTGCTGTTCCCTTTTCCCGGTTCACGCCGACACGTTTTTCGAAATGTTCGATGAACGTCCGGAAATAACCCAACAGGGTTTCCTGCCCGAAAGCCGTCCCCAACAACAGATTCCTTATTTCTTCAGCCGTTACATTCTCACGGGTGGCTGACAGTTCGTCATAAATGGAAATGGCTGAAGCTCGCAAATCGTCCAGTTGCCGGTTGATTTCCCGCGCGGCGTTACTTTTACCCGTGGCACGTCCGGATGCCCACAGTGCAGCGGGTACGGACATTTTCGCACTAAAAGCCGCTTCTGAAAATTTGCCGACGGCAAGTTTCGCCATGACCGGGCAATGTCCCTCGTCATTCATTTCGCTCTTTTTGAGGTAGAACGTAACCGTTACATCCGTCTGTTTCATAACTCTATTTTTTTTATGTTGCAAAATTACTTGATATAGAGTTATTTACAGTTATGAAAATTATAGTGGAACAAAGAATAAAACCCCGGATGCCGGTAACATAACCTGTATTTCCATGAAAAACGGAAAAAAACGGTTATCTTTACGGGCAAAATATAGGGTTCTTTGCATGGTGAACGGTAAAACCGCAGGTGGTTAAGCGTTATTTTGCCGGATTATCCGGGGCTAAAAAAGGCAACGGATAAGTAGCAAATCTTTCTCTTAACCTTTCATTATCCTGCATTTTAGCGATTTGGAAAGGTATAGAAGAATTTGGCTTAACTCTCCTCAATACCAAACACTTACTTTATTTATCCAAATTTTGCCGTTTTTTTGCGAGTTCTTTCTATCTTTGCCGCTAAGCGAAATAAATTAATAAACTATGGCAACATACAAAAGAATCTTACTGAAACTCAGCGGCGAGAGCCTGATGGGAGAAAAGCAATACGGCATCGACGAGAAACGCCTTGCCGAATATGCGGCACAAATTAAGGAAATACACGAGATGGGCATACAAATCGGCATCGTTATCGGCGGCGGCAACATCTTCCGCGGACTGAGCGGCGCCAACAAAGGTTTCGACCGCGTCAAAGGCGACCAGATGGGTATGCTGGCAACCGTTATCAACAGCCTTGCACTGAGCTCGGCACTGGTAGCGGCAGGCGTAAAGGCACGTGTACTGACCGCCGTCCGCATGGAGCCTATCGGCGAATTCTACAATAAATGGAAAGCCATCGAGTGTATGGAAGCAGGTGAAGTGGTTATCATGTCTGCCGGAACGGGCAACCCGTTCTTCACGACCGATACCGGCTCCAGCCTCCGCGGCATCGAAATAGAAGCGGACGTCATGCTGAAAGGCACACGCGTTGACGGCATCTACACCGCCGACCCGGAGAAAGACCCTACGGCAACGAAATTCCACGACATCACTTACGACGAAGTGCTGAAACGCGGCCTGAAAGTCATGGACCTTACGGCTACCTGCATGTGCAAGGAAAACAACCTGCCCATCATCGTCTTCGACATGGATACCGTAGGCAACCTGAAGAAAGTAATGCAAGGCGAAGAAATAGGGACGCTGGTACATAACTGACATTCCCCGGCGTACATCCGCCGGTTTGCATTAATGGATACGGATTTAGATTTACACAGATTATCGGATAAAATAATCTGTGTAAATCTGTGTAATCTGTCGTGAAACAATTATATTTGCAAAGTTTCAAACTAAAAGCTACTTCAAACAATAGAAATATGAAAGACGTAAAAGACATCTTAGACGAAGCACAAGAGAAAATGGATATGGCCGTAATGTATCTGGAAGAATCATTAGCCCACATCCGTGCCGGAAAAGCCGATGTTCGTTTGCTGGACGGAATCCGTGTCGATTCTTACGGAAGCATGGTTCCCATCAACAACGTAGCAGCCGTAACCACTCCGGATGCCCGCAGTATCGCCATCAAGCCGTGGGACAAGAGCATGTTCCGCATCATTGAAAAGGCAATCATCGACTCCGACCTCGGCATCATGCCCGAAAACAACGGCGAAATTATCCGTATCGGCATTCCCCCGTTGACGGAAGAGCGCCGTAAACAACTTGCCAAACAGTGTAAGAACGAAAGCGAAACCGCCAAAGTGAGTGTACGTAACGCACGCCGCGATGCCATCGACGCCTTTAAGAAATCTGTGAAAGAAGGATTGGCGGAAGACGCCCAAAAAGGCGGTGAAGAGAAGCTGCAAAAGATTCACGACAAGTATATCAAGCAGATTGACGATATGCTGGCAGCAAAGGATAAAGAGATTATGACAGTATAAATATAGTTGAGAGTTGAAAATTGAAAGCCGAGAGTTACCGTACGGCACCGACCGTTCTCCAACGACTCCTTACTTTCAACTTTCAACTCCCAACTCTCAACTTTCAACTATTTTGAGGGGACTGGTAATTAAAAATACAGGAAGTTGGTATCTGGTAAAGACCGACGAGGGGACATACGTTGAATGCAAAATTAAAGGCAACTTCCGCCTGAAAGGTATCCGTAGCACCAATCCGGTGGCAGTAGGCGACCATGTACAAATCATATTGAATCAGGAAGGAACAGCGTTCATCAACGAAATTGAAGACCGGAAGAACTATATTATCCGGCGTTCGTCCAACCTGTCCAAACAGTCTCACATCCTTGCCGCCAACCTCGACCAGTGTATGCTGGTGGTAACGGTGAATTATCCGGAAACCTCCACTACATTCATCGACCGTTTTCTGGCATCGGCCGAGGCATACCGCGTACCCGTCAATATCATCTTCAATAAAGCAGACGCTTACAACGAAGACGAGCTTCGCTACCTGAACGGACTTATCAATCTTTATACTACCATCGGTTACCCTTGTTTCAAGATATCCGCCAAAACCGGTGAGGGAGTCGACACTATAAAAGAAAAACTCAAAGGGAAAATAACGCTCTTCTCCGGACATTCCGGAGTAGGTAAATCCACCCTTATCAATGCCATCCTTCCGGAACTGGATATCAAAACCGGCGCAATCTCCGCCTATCACAACAAAGGCATGCACACCACTACTTTTTCCGAGATGTTTCCCGTGCCGGGTGACGGCTACATTATCGACACACCGGGCATCAAAGGCTTTGGAACATTCGACATGGAGGAAGAAGAAATAGGGCATTACTTTCCGGAAATATTCAAGGCTTCCGCCGACTGCCGCTATAACAACTGTACCCACCGCCACGAACCGGGCTGCGCCGTGCGCGAAGCGGTAGAGCAACATTACATCAGCGAATCCCGCTACGCCTCTTACCTGAACATGCTGGAAGATAAGGAAGAGGGCAAATACAGGGCAGCATACTAAGAGAATAATAAAGTGGCAGGTTTGCCTTACCGTTCTATTATCCTATCACTTTTATTAACTTTTCCCGTTTTAAACCTTCGGGTATATTTTCCGTCAAAATCTATGGCTAAATATACTACTAATACTACAACATGAATAAAAAAGTGAAATGGGGCATCATCATATTCATTGGTGCCGGACTGATAGGCGGAGGCATTTATTCCCAGCTTCCCAAGACAAACGAAGAATTGGCAGCTGCCGACAAGGTAATGACCGGTAAACGTGGCGGCAAAAAGGTGCTGAACGTAAATGCCAGAATAATCAAACCGCAACTGCTGAAAGACGAAATACAAATCAGCGGCAGCCTGCTGCCTGATGAGGAAGTAGACCTTTCATTCGAGACATCCGGCAAGATTATCGAAATAAACTTTGAAGAAGGCAGCTTCGTGAAGAAAGGGCAATTGCTCGCCAAAGTAAACGACCGCCCTCTTCAGGCACAATTACAAAGACTGGTATCACAGTTGAAACTGGCGGAAGACCGCGTGTTCCGTCAAAATGCGTTGCTGGAAAGAGATGCCGTCAGTAAGGAAGCATACGAACAGGTAAAAACCGAACTGGCAACCCTGAATGCCGACATCGACCTGATAGAGTCCAACATTGCACAAACCGAACTTCGCGCTCCCTTTGACGGAGTGATCGGTCTGCGGCAGGTCAGTGTCGGGACATACGCGTCTCCCTCCACCATTGTAGCCAAGCTCACCAAACTTTCTCCGCTGAAAGTAGAGTTTGCAGTACCCGAACGCTATGCCAATGACGTAAAGACAGGTGCGGGACTGGACTTCACGCTCGAAGGCAAACTGAACACTTTCCATGCCACCGTCTATGCACGCGAATCAAAGATAGACCCCACGACCCATACACTGACTATCCGTGCGCTCTATCCCAATGCCAACAGCGCCGTACTGCCGGGCCGTTATGCCAGTATCAAGCTGAATAAGGACGAAATACAAAACGCACTTGCCGTACCCTCCGAGGCCATCGTTCCGGAAATGGGCAAGGATAAGATTTTCCTTTATAAATCAGGAAAAGCACAACCGGTAGAGATTACTACCGGCATTCGGACGGAAGCCGAAGTGCAAGTATTGCAAGGCCTGAACATAGGCGATACAATCATTACTTCGGGAACCTTGCAGCTCCGCACAGGACTGCCCGTGACATTGGACAACATTAACTGAGTACGAAATTTTATAAAGTATAAGGTATAAAGTATGAGCTATGGCAAGTCTATGCCGGCATATGTAACTCATAATCCGTACATTATACTTTATATTCCAGACTTTGCACTTTATACCTTAATACTTCATACTTTACGCTTCATATCATGAATATATCCGAATTAAGCATACGGCGACCGGTACTCTCTACGGTATTGACACTGATTATCTTACTCTTCGGTTTCATCGGGTACAACTACCTCGGTGTCCGCGAGTATCCGTCGGTGGACAATCCCATCATTTCCGTATCCTGCTCCTACCCCGGAGCAAACGCCGACGTTATTGAAAACCAGATTACAGAACCGCTGGAGCAGAATATCAACGGTATTCCCGGCATTCGTTCACTCTCCAGTGTCAGCCAACAGGGCTCGTCACGTATTACGGTAGAATTCGAACTTTCCGTAGACCTGGAGACAGCCGCCAACGATGTACGTGACAAAGTGTCGCGCGCCCAGCGTTACCTGCCACGCGACTGCGACCCGCCAACCGTATCCAAAGCCGATGCAGACGCCATGCCTATCCTCATGGTTGCTTTGCAAAGCGACAAACGCTCGCTGCTGGAACTCAGCGAAATAGCCGACCTCACCGTAAAAGAGCAACTGCAAACAATCTCCGATGTGAGCAGTGTAAGCATTTGGGGAGAAAAACGTTATTCCATGCGCTTGTGGCTCGACCCTATCAAGATGTCCGGTTACGGTATTACCCCCATCGACGTAAAGAATGCGGTAGACAATGAGAATGTGGAACTCCCCTCGGGTAGCATCGAGGGAAACACCATCGAACTGACTATCCGCACACTCGGATTGATGCATACGGCAGAGGAATTCAATAATCTCATCCTGAAAGAGGACGGCAACCGTATTGTCCGGTTCAGCGACATAGGCCGCGCCGAACTCGGTCCGGCGGACATCAAAAGCTATATGAAGATGAACGGCGTGCCTATGGTAGGCGTCGTAGTGATTCCACAACCGGGCGCCAATCACATCCAGATAGCCGATGCCGTGTACGAGCGAATGGAGAACATGAAGAAAGACCTGCCGGAAGACGTACATTACTCCTACGGCTTTGACAACACCAAATTCATCCGTGCCTCCATCGATGAAGTAAAACAGACCGTATACGAGGCCTTCGTCCTTGTCATCATCATCATCTTCCTGTTCCTTCGCGACTGGCGCGTCACCCTGGTTCCGTGTATCGTAATTCCCGTATCATTAATCGGAGCATTCTTCGTTATGTACCTGGCAGGATTCTCCATCAACGTACTCTCCATGCTTGCCATTGTACTTGCCGTGGGACTGGTGGTTGATGATGCCATTGTAATGACGGAGAACATCTACGTCCGCATCGAAAAAGGAATGCCCCCGAAAGAGGCCGGTATCGAGGGAGCCAAAGAAATCTTCTTTGCCGTAATCTCTACCACCATTACGCTGGTAGCGGTATTCTTTCCCATCGTATTTATGGACGGTATGACGGGACGTCTGTTCCGTGAGTTCAGTATCGTGGTGTCCGGTTCGGTTATCATCTCCTCTTTTGCCGCACTGACCTTTACGCCGATGCTGGCTACCAAGCTACTGATAAAGAGAGAGAAGCAAAGCTGGTTCTACCGTAAGACCGAACCGTTCTTTGAAGGATTGAATAACCTTTACAGCCGTTCTTTGGCAGCCTTCCTGCGCAAACGCTGGATTGCACTTCCTTTCACTGCGGCAACCATTCTCATTATCGGCTTTCTTTGGAACCATATCCCTGCGGAAATGGCGCCACTGGAAGACCGTTCGCAAATCAGCATCAACACGCGCGGAGCCGAAGGTGTTACCTACGAATACATCCGCGACTACACGGAAGACATCAATCAGCTTGTCGACTCCATCGTCCCCGATGCCGAAGCGGTAACCGCCCGCGTATCCAGCGGTAGCGGTAACGTACGCATCACCCTGAAAGACATGCAGGACCGTGACTACACGCAAATGGAAGTGGCGGAAAAGCTGTCGAAAGCAGTACAGAAAAAGACCATGGCACGCTCTTTTGTGCAACAGTCCTCATCCTTCGGCGGCCGGCGCGGCGGTATGCCCGTGCAGTACGTGTTGCAAGCCACCAACATTGAGAAATTGCAGGAAGTGCTGCCCAAGTTCATGGCAAAGGTATATGAGAATCCGGTATTCCAGATGGCGGACGTAGACCTGAAGTTCAGCAAGCCGGAAGCCCGCATCAACATCAACCGCGACAAGGCAAGCATCATGGGTGTCAGCACCCGCAACATCGCCCAGACACTGCAATACGGTCTGAGCGGCCAGCGTATGGGCTACTTCTATATGAATGGAAAGCAATACGAGATATTGGGAGAAATCAACCGTCAGCAACGCAACAAGCCTGCCGACCTGAAAGGTATCTACATCCGTAGCGACAAGGGAGACATGGTACAGCTCGACAACCTGATAGAGCTGACAAACGGCATTGCCCCGCCCAAGTTGTATCGCTATAACCGTTTCGTGTCCGCTACTATTTCCGCCGGACTTGCCGACGGCAAGACCATCGGGCAAGGTCTGGACGAAATGGACAAGATTGCCAAAGAAACATTGGACGATACTTTCCGCACCGCCCTCACCGGTGACTCAAAAGAGTACCGCGAAAGTTCTTCCAGCCTGATGTTCGCTTTCATCCTGGCCATCCTGCTTATCTACCTGATTCTTGCCGCCCAATTCGAAAGTTTCAAGGACCCGCTGATTATCATGCTGACCGTGCCCCTTGCCATTGCGGGCGCACTGGTATTCATGTATTTCGGCGGCATCACGATGAATATATTCAGCCAAATCGGTATCATCATGCTGATTGGGCTGGTGGCAAAGAACGGTATCCTGATTGTAGAGTTCGCCAACCAGAAGCAGGAAACCGGCGAGGACAAGATGCAAGCCATCAAGGATGCCGCCCTGCAACGTCTGCGCCCTATCCTGATGACGAGCGCTTCTACCGTACTGGGACTGATACCGCTGACATTCGCCACGGGCGAAGGGTGTAACCAACGCATCGCCATGGGTACGGCCGTAGTAGGCGGTATGCTTGTGTCTACATTGCTTACGATGTACATCGTCCCCGCTATTTATAGTTATGTATCTACCAACCGAAGTAAACTGAAGAACGAATGAAACGTACGCTTTTATCTTTCCTGATCATTCTGTGCACCGCGCTTGCCGTCCAGGCACAGCCAGCACCTGTCTATACCCTGAAATCCTGTCTGGAACAGGGACTGCTGAACAACTATTCCCTGCGTATCACCCGTAACGAACAGCAAGTAAGCAAAAACAACGCCACCCTTGCCAATGCCGGCTACCTGCCCACGCTCGACTTGTCTGCCGGCTATAAAGGTACTTTGGACAATACCGAAACCAAACTGCGCGCCACCGGTGAAACCACCAAAGAAAACGGCGTGTTCGACCAGACCGTCGATGCCGGCATCAACCTGAGCTGGACAATCTTCGATGGCTTCAACATCACCGCCAACTACCAAAAGCTGAAAGAGCTGGAACGCCAGGGCGAAACCAACACCCGTATCGCCATCGAAGACCTCATTGCCAACATCGCCGCCGAGTACTACAACTACGTGCAGCACACCATCCGTCTGAAAAACTTCCGCTACGCCGTATCGCTCTCCAAAGAGCGTCTGCGCATCGTAGAGGAACGGTATCACATCGGTAACTTCTCCCGCCTGGACTACCAGCAGGCCAAAGTAGACTTCAATGCCGACAGCGCGCAATACATGAAACAACAGGAATTGCTGCATACCTCGCGTATCCAACTGAACGAGCTGATGGCAAGTGAAGACGTAGACCGCCCTTTCATCGTTGAAGACAGCCTCATCAACGTCAGCGCCAAACTGAATTTCGATGAGCTCTGGAATGCCACCTTGCAAGCCAACGCCGCCTTACTGAAAGCCGAACAGAACAATACGCTGGCACGGCTGGACTATAAAAAAGCCAGTTCCCGCGACTACCCGTACATAAAGATGAATGGCGGCTACGGCTATACCCTTAACAAATATGATATTTCCGCCAACAGCCGCCGCAGCAACCTCGGGCTGAACTTCGGCGTCACCGTAGGTTTCAATCTCTTTGACGGCAACCGCCGCCGCGAACTCCGCAATGCACGCATTGCCGTACAAAACGCCCGTTTGGAACGCGAGCAACTGGAACAAGCCCTGCGCGCCGACTTGAGCAACCTATGGCAAGCCTACCAGAACAATCTCCAGATGCTGAAGCTGGAACGACAGAACCTCGTTGCAGCCAAAGAGAACCATGAGATTGCCATGGAACGCTATATGCTCGGCAACCTCTCCGGCATCGAGATGCGCGAAGCGCAAAAGAGTCTGCTGGATGCCGAGGAGCGTATCCTATCGGCAGAGTACGACACCAAATTGTGCGAAATATCCCTGCTGCAAATCAGCGGAAGAGTAGAACAGTATTTGGAATAGACATACCGTATAAATCACAATTTTTACTCCCTTAAAAACAAATATTGCCATCTTCTCCTCAAACTTTTCCCTACTTTTGTTCGTAAAGAGAAACCAAAAACAATACCAATATGAAACGAACAATCTTTTTCTGTGCATTGCTTGCCTTGTTTACAGGCGCCAATGCACAGAAAACAACCGACTACAAAGAGAAACATCCTTATAAGGATTGGGTAAAACTGGCCCCTAAATTGGACGATGCCTTCTTCACGACTCCCGAAGCTGTCCGTATTGCCGACAACGTACTGCTCTACCAGCAAACAACCGGTGGCTGGCCCAAAAACATTTATATGCCCGCCGAACTGACAGCCGATGAGTACCAGAAAGCCCTTGCCGACAAAGATAACGTCAACCAAAGCACCATCGACAACAATGCCACAAGCACAGAGATACGCTACCTTTCCCGCATCTACCTTGCCACCGGCATAGAGAAATACAAAGACGCTGCCTTAGAAGGCATACGCTACCTACTGAAAGCGCAATACCCCAACGGCGGCTGGCCTCAGTTCTGGCCGCGCCCCAAAGGTTATTATACCCACATTACCTACAACGACAATGCAATGGTGAACGTCATGAACCTGTTGCGTGATGTGTACAGCAAGAAAGCCCCGTACACCTATGTACCGGATACCCTTTGCCAACGCGCCCGTATCGCATTCGACAAAGGTGTGGAATGCATTCTTAACACTCAGGTAAAACAAAACGGCAAACTGACTGTGTGGTACGCCCAGCACGATGAACACACCCTTGCCCCTGCCAAGGCACGCGCCTACGAACTTCCCTCGCTCAGCGGCGCCGAATCGGACAATATCGTCCTGCTGCTGATGTCCATCCCCGACCCCTCACCCCGGATTATCGCTTCTGTAGAAGCAGCCGTCAGTTGGTTCAAGGCAAACAAGATTACGGGCATCATGCGTAAGGACTTTACCAACAGTGAAGGCAAGAAAGACTACCGGATGGTTCCTTGCCCGCAGGATGACTATCCTTGCCCCGTATTTTGGGCACGTTTCTATACCCTTGAAGACAACCGCCCTTTCTTCTGCGACCGCGACGGAGTGAAGAAGTACGATATTTCCGAGATAGGGTATGAGCGCCGCAACGGCTATAGCTGGTATAACAATGCCGGATTGAAAGTGCTGAAAAAGTACGAACAGTGGAAAAAACAGATAAAAGATTAACGGCGACATCAAAAAGAAACTTCCATTAGCAGCCTTATATTCCACCGGTCATCATACAAAAAGCCGCTCAAGGAGAGTTTCCTGAGCGGCTTTTATATCATATTAGGGATTGTCCGTTATTTACTGCAATTCCACGGTTTCAACTGTTTGAAGAAGTCATTACCCTTGTCATCCACCAGGATAAATGCCGGGAAATCTTCCACTTCAATCTTCCAGATAGCTTCCATACCGAGTTCGGGATATTCCACACATTCGATGCTCTTAATATTGTTTTGCGCCAAGATAGCGGCAGGACCGCCAATAGAGCCGAGATAGAAACCGCCGTACTTCTTGCAGGCATCCGTAACCTGCTGGCTGCGGTTACCTTTGGCAAGCATAATCATGCTTCCGCCGTGACTCTGGAAGAGGTCTACGTACGGGTCCATACGTCCGGCCGTTGTCGGGCCCATCGAACCGCAAGCCATTCCCTGCGGAGTTTTGGCAGGACCGGCATAGTAGATAGGATGGTCTTTGATATACTGCGGCAAATCCTCACCGCGGTCCAAACGTTCTTTCAGCTTGGCATGAGCGATGTCACGACCCACGATGATAGTACCGTTCAGAGACAGGCGGGTGGAAACCGGATACTTAGTCAGCTCTTTCAGGATATTTTCCATCGGTTGGTTCAAATCAATCTTCACCACATCACCCTCACCGGCTTTACGGAGTTCGGCAGGAATCAGTTCACCCGGATTGCTGTCGAGCTTTTCAATCCAGATACCGTCCTTGTTGATTTTACACTTGATGTTACGGTCGGCAGAGCAGGAAACGCCCAAGCCTACCGGACAGGAAGCACCGTGACGCGGCAGACGGATAATACGTATATCATGAGCCAGATACTTACCTCCGAACTGTGCACCAAGACCAATTCTGTGAGCTTCTTTCAGCACTTCTTTCTCCAGTTCTACATCACGGAATGCACGGCCGAATTCGTTACCCGTAGTCGGCAGGTTGTCGTAGAAATGAGTGGAAGCCAGTTTCACAGTCAGCAGGTTTTTCTCGGCAGATGTACCGCCGATAACGAATGCGATATGATAAGGCGGACATGCAGCCGTACCCAACGTTTTGATTTTCTCAATAAGGAAAGGCACAAGTGTACCGGGATTCAGAATAGCTTTCGTTTCTTGATAGAGATAAGTCTTGTTGGCAGAACCGCCGCCTTTGGTCACACAAAGGAACTCGTACTCCATGCCCTCGGTAGCCTCGATATCAATCTGTGCCGGAAGGTTACACTTCGTATTTACCTCATCGTACATCGTAAGAGGAGCATTTTGAGAATAGCGCAGGTTCTCTTCGGTATAGGTCTTGTACACACCCAGTGAGAGAGCTTCTTCATCACAATAGCCCGTCCATACCTGCTGTCCTTTTTCACCGTGGATAATGGCAGTACCCGTATCCTGGCAGAAAGGCAGCACGCCTTTCGAGGCAACTTCAGCATTACGCAGGAAAGTCAGTGCCACGTACTTATCATTGTCACTTGCCTCAGGGTCACTCAAAATTTTAGCAACCTGCTCGTTGTGCGAACGACGCAACATGAACGAAACGTCACGGAAAGCGGCATTGGCCATTGCAGTCAAGCCTTCTTTTTCAATCTTCAGGATAGGTTTTCCTTCAAACTCGCTTACAGACACATAGTCTTTGGTAAGCAGATAATACTCAGTCGTATCCTTACCCTTTTCGAACATGGGCTGATACTTGAACGGAGGTGTTGTTGCCATAATTACTTGTTCATTTAGTTTAAAAGTGATTTCGTAACAGCAAAGGTAAGAAGTAATCTTGAAATATTTCTTTAATTAGAAAGAAAAAACGAGATTGAAACCTAATACTTCAACCCCGCTTTCTCTATTTTAATCATATAAAACGAATGGATTTGCCATCCCTCCGCCTCATCTTCATTGTACTTTTTGCATACGTCCTATCAGCTCATCGCCCAATGCGGTCTTCACTTCAATGTGTTTGAGAACGGCAGTTACGAACGGATTGTTTTCGAAGTCACCACGTACCTGTTCAAAATCAAGTTCTTTTTCAAGACGTGAACCATCCGCGCCAAAACCGGTCATGGAAGCCAGAGAAAATTCCTTTTTGGCATCCTCATAAACCATACGGTCCAGACCAACAACAGCTTCTTTCCATTTCTCGACAATATGAATTATATCCTCTGCAGTCATATTTTCCGGAGCAATGCCATAGAATTCTTCCAACTTCTCATAAGCCCATGTCCACTCGTAGGTATAATAATTCCGGTGCATCCGCTCAAACTCGGCATTGATATGCTTCAAACGGTTAATCGCACCCGACTCTATGCCGTCTATCAAGGCATCAATCTCACTTTTGGGAGCTATCAGTCCGGAAATATCCACCCATTCGCCGCTACCGATAGGTGTATCGGGCTTCAACCGGGCACGAATCTCTTCATTGCTATGAAAACCGATACCTTCCAAACGTTTGATAACCGAATTGCCAAGAAACTTGTGAATGGCTATCTCATAAAAGCGGATACCTTTCACCAAAGCCGAGTTGCGTATCTTGGCACTGTGAAAAGAATAAATATCGGAAAGTTCGCCGGAGGCATAACGCAGATTCTTCAAAGTCTCCCGTCCCTTGAACATCTTCTGTACGGTATAGGGACTCAACAGATTGTAGTTAATGAAGTCCAGTTTGTTGGTATCGGTACGCTGGTCGCGCCGGGGCCATTTTTGCGCATCACGGATAGTACCCACACTGCGCAGATTGACGCCGGGCACAAGATATGTCGTATTGTTCTGTTCTATCAGATAAGAGAACGGCAGATTGGAAGTATCGGAATGGTTGACGTGGCGTCCCATAACCAGAGAGAACGCCCCTACCCTTGCGGGCCACAGGATATAGGAATCGGAAGTGGTTTTGGCTCCACGCTCCAACGTACCCTGATGGATAGGACCGAGCTTATACATGTGATTACTTTGATTGGAACCGGAACCGGCATTCATAAAGGAAAACATACCGGCTATAAGCAAGGTGGATTTGTGATGTGTCACCGTATAAGGTCCGGCAAAAATAGCACACGCTTCACCGTTTTCTCCCTGGCAGTTACTGAAAAACAAAGAGTCTGAGGCAGAGTAGTTATGTCCCAGTTTGCAAGCCTGCCCTACAAAGCAACGGGTAAGCATGGCTCCATCATCCACATGCGAACCGGACGATATGATAAAATTATCGCAAATAACGCCGTGCCCGATATGTACAGGCGCGTTCTCGTTACTGTTGACACTTCCGTTGTACAGACGACACGTACCACAAATGTGGCAATAGTCGCCAATGCGGACATTCTTGATAGAGCCGGTATTGAGTATCATTACATGGCTACCGATAGAACCGGTAGCGGAAGCATGCTTATTGGAATAGAAATCGGTAATTTCCTTCATCCGCGCAATCAGTTCCGGACGGTGACGGTACAGCGCCATGATATAGGCCTGATGGGCAGAAAGTTTGTCACTGATAAGCACTTCGCGCCCGCCGGTCTCGTTCAAGACAGACACTTCCACACTGTTACCGAACCTGGACAATCCGTCTACAAGAATAATGTCTACATTCTCGATAAAAGTATCATGCCCTATTTCATAATTGGCAATGTAGTTTTGGATATTCTCGATGCAGCAATTATCACCCACCGTTACATTGTGAAGCGTTACATGCCGCAAACCGGAATGTTTCTTTATTCCACCCGGCAAAGTAAATTCAGAATGGAATACCCCCAAACGCACCTCACCCGAAAAACGGGTATGATGTACGAATTCCGTTGAAAACTCTTCTGCAACGGTTACTTTCCCCCAATCATCTGCCAGACACGACTGGCTCTTCAACCGAAGAACTTCGTCTTCGGTCAAGTTTCTGTAAGTCATAATATTCAAATTAAAAATGAAGAATCAATTCTTCATTGAATTAAACTTCCTCTTCATCGTAGGTCTGATAAAGAAAGTCGTTATAGGGGTACTTCTGCACATGCAGTTCTTTTACACGCCGGTAAACCACACTCTTCAGTTCCTCTACATTGATACGTTCGCGGGCAGAGATGAAAAGGCAATTGTCTTCCAACTTCGCCATCCACGTCTTCATCAGTTCTTCGAGTGTTAAGTTTTCTTTGGTTCTGGGGGTAAGGTCGTCGCCCGCTTTCGCCACATAGGTGTAAGCGTCTATTTTATTGAATACAAGTATCATGGGCTTACCGGATGCACCGATGTCCGCCAATGTCTTGTTCACCACTTCTATCTGCTCTTCAAAATCAGGGTGGGAAATATCTACGATGTGCAACAACAGGTCGGCTTCGCGCACCTCGTCCAACGTCGATTTAAAAGAGTCTACCAAATCGGTGGGCAACTTACGGATAAAGCCTACCGTGTCCGACAACAGAAACGGCAGGTTCTCGATGATAACCTTGCGCACCGTAGTGTCCAACGTGGCAAACAGCTTATTCTCCGCAAACACTTCGCTCTTGGAAAGCAACGTCATCAGAGTAGATTTACCAACATTGGTATATCCTACCAATGCCACACGAATAAGACGACCGCGGTTCTTGCGCTGGGTGGCTTTCTGCTTGTCAATCTCCGCCAAACGGTCTTTCAGCAATGACATACGGTTCAGGATGATACGGCGGTCCATTTCCAACTGCGTCTCACCCGGTCCGCGCAGCCCCACGGAACCTTTACCGCCACCGGCTCCCGAACCGCCTCCCTGACGTTCCAAGTGTGTCCATAAACGTTGCAGACGGGGAAGCATATATTTGTACTGCGCCAATTCAACCTGAGTTTTCGCATTGGCAGTCTGTGCACGCATGGCAAAGATGTCGAGGATGAGTGAGGTACGGTCCAATATCTTTATTTTCAGTTCAGCCTCGATATTGCGTATCTGCTTTGCCGAGAGCTCATCATCGAAAATCACCATACCGATTTCGCGCTCGGCTTCTTCTTCGCTGCGGATATATTCTTTTATTTCTTCCAGTTTACCCTTGCCGACGTATGTCACGGAGTTTGCCTGGTCTAACTTCTGAGTAAATCTTTTCACTACTTCCGCCCCGGCTGTCTCAGCCAAGAATGCCAGCTCGTCGAGGTATTCGTTCGTCTTACGCTCATCCTGAGTTTTTGTGATAAGACCTACCAATACTGCGGTTTCGACCTGCGCTTCGGAAATTACAAATTCTTTCATTCTACTTTATACCTTATTATATATATGTACCTTTATTATATGTGCCGGCAAATATAAGAAAAAACAAAACCATTCTCATAGTGTTCATTCCCATTTTTAATAATAAGGATACGGATTCCTGTCGTAAACCATCGAGCACCGTCAGATACCACAAAACGGAAAGCGGATGTGCCAGCCCATACCTTCCGGTCTTTCGGCCCTGCACACCCGCCTTAATTATTTACGGATATTCCGTTTATTTCATTTCGATAGCGCTGTTATAATCGCTTTCACGGTTCGGAAGAATCCATTTCCAGAATTCCGATACATAGTTGCTATCTTTAAATCCGAATGTTCCGCTAATATACGAACTGTAATTACCGTCTTCCTTAAAAGAGTTACGAACCACTGGATCGCCCCAACGTTTACAGTCATACCAACTGAAACCTTCGCCCCATAACTCCAGACGACGGTATTTCTTAATCTCTTTCAGTAAATCCTCACCGGTAGCCGTACACGTATACTGAGGGTCACGGCCGCTGTTTTTATTCAATTCAGCCAAGCTGTTTTGTGCAGCAGTCGGGTCTGAACTCAGATAATAATTAGCTTCCGCCTCAATCAACAACATCTCCGAAGCACGGAAAATGGGCTGACAACCTACAGCCGGCTGTGCCGTAGCCTGGAATTTCAGGCTGGCATAAGCATATGCCTGCGGTGAAGCAGAGGCTACCGTCTCCTTTACATACTTATTGGCTTTCGCAGAAGCGGCCTTGCCCTCCGCTGTACTGTTAAATTTATTGGCATTACGGCTTTCAGTACTTACAACATCCAAGAATGTTTTACTTCCATCTTCCGGCAAGAATGTAGATTCCGTCAAGAACAATCCTTTACGAATATCGCTGTCGGCAAAAGACTCAACTAAATCACGATTGATACATACATTGATATTTTGCTGCGCATAGTAACCGTTACAAGCCATGAAGAGCTGCCATCCATAATACCAGATAGTTTCGGAAGCATCATTGTACACACCCCAAATCCACTCACTGCTGGGAGTGCAGAAACCGCTATAATATGTATTCGTGTCCATCAAGGGGAAATTTGCACGCGCCAAAGCCGCATGTTCCTTGGCCACGGCATAATCCTGACGTGTTAAAGCAGCACGGGCATAAATGGCATGAGCCACCGGAGCATCCGGGAAACTGATATTAGAGGTAGCATCCCAGTAAATGTCATCGCGGGTAAGTCCGGAAACCTCATATAATCTAAGGGCTTCATCAAGATCATCATAAACCTGCTTATAGGTTTCGGCCAATGTAGACAACTTCAAGTCTGTCTCTTCACCAGCTTCGGCCACTTCCTTAATGCGCAGTACCACACCATCGGTAGCACCATCATTACTACGTGCCCAAGGCTCACAATATAATTCAGCCAAACGGAAGAAAGAATAAGCACGGAATGTAAGCGCCTCGGC
>NZ_JBCODG010000014.1:54470-82018 GCF_040928965.1 Bacteroides sp. 2201st1_D9_2201SCRN_220225
ATGGTAGACTGGTTGTTCATCAGCGGAGACCATCCCGGTGCCATATAAGGGAAGTTGAAATCCTGACCGGGATATTCGCCATAAAGCAACTTCATAGTACCTTCGCCGTTGAAGTTTTGTCCATAATAGGCATGTTGCTGAACCATTGTCCTGCAAATACCGTTGATAACAAGTTTTGCATTATCCGTTGTAGAGAAAATCACATCTCCCCCCGCAGTCTGCGTGGAGTCTGTATTGAGCCAACTGTCCGAGCAAGAGGTAAATCCCAACAGACAGCCGAGTCCTAATATCATTACGTTCTTGAATGTATATTTCATAATCTGTTTCATTTTAGAAGTTTAAATTAAGTCCGAGCGTAAACACACGTGCCGCAACGAATGTATTATCTTGAGAACCGCTGAAGCTATATTGAGGATTCATACCCTTACGCGCCGTAAAAGTAGCCGCATTTTCAATGGAGCCGTAAACGCTCAATCCACCCAATCCCCATTTTGTAACGACTTTCTTTGGGAAAGAATAGTTCAGATTGATATTTTTGATGACAAAATAAGAAGCATCCGTCAGCCAGCGTGAACTTGCACCATAAGAAGTAGAAGCCAAGCTTGAAAGGTCGAACTGAGGCGTACCGTTCGGATTCAAACGATTGGGAGAATCTTCGGTCATACCTTCCGGAGCAGCTTGCCAGCCATTCAGCACATCCTTATGCAAGGCTCCCGGACCATTAGTCGTAGTATACATTAATCCTTGATAATTATAATCATATACTTTTCCGCCCAATGAATATGTACAGAGTACGGAAAGTGTCAGGTCTTTCCATGTCAAAGAGGTATTGATACTTCCATATACATCGGGCAGTGCACTGCCTTGCCATTCTTTTTCGGCATATGATGTATTGTACACGTAGTTTTTACCGTTGATAGTAACATACTCATCTTGAGCTTTCAAAGCATTGATTGTACTTTCACCCAGCTGTGAGTTTGCATTATAAAGCGCACGTCCGTTCATTTGGTCTACTCCGGCATAAGTATAAGTATAGAATTCATAGATGCTGTGTCCTTCACTGTAGTTCTGTGTTCCATGCAGAATGTCTTTACCGCCGGGCAATTTTGTAATTTCGTTATGGATAGTAGTCAGGTTCAAACCGATATTCCACTTCCAATCTTTAGTCCGGATGGCATCTACATCCATAGCAACTTCAAGACCGGTATTGCGAACACTACCTATGTTAGCAAAATATTGTGACATTCCGGACGGCGTCTCGTCAGAAGTGGCAAACCAGTCGGTTGCACCGGCAGAAAGCGGATTGTAAACCGTGAAAAGCAAATCTTTAGATGTTTTATTGAAGAAATCCAAAGAGAAATTGAAACGGTTGAACAAACGACCTTCCAACGCGATATCCAATGAACCGGAAGTTTCCCATTTCAAGTTCTTATTAGGTATCTGAATTTTATAGAACGCACCGATACCGGCATTGACATCCGAATAGAACAGTTCCTTGTAAGCATAATAATCGGCACCGGCATCATTACCAACTTCACCGTAAGAAACACGGAACTTCAGATTATCAATCCATGTAAGGTCTTTCATGAACTTCTCCTGAGAGATAATCCAGCTTGCACCCAGCGACCAGAAATTACCCCACGGATCGGAGAAACGTGAAGAACCGTCGCGACGGAATGAAGCATCCAGGAAGTATCTTTCCGCAAAATTATAGCGTGCACGGGAAAGATAGCTTTCCGTAGTGTATTCTTGGTTATAACCATCGATACTTGTCATTTTTGCAAAATTGCTCATCTCCGTATTTCCACTGACTTTCATCTGCTCCTTCATCATGAAATCATAATTATAGGAGTGCTTGAAAGATTCGTGAGCCAGCAATACATCGATATGGTGCTTATCAAAATCGTGAGCCCATGTCAGTTCCTGTGTAAAACGGTATTCGCGTATACGGTCATGTACTTTTGAAAGACGGCCGTTGTTAGCAGCACCGTCACCGCAATAGGGGTTATTGAAGGCTTTTTCCGTGTTATTTACATTATAGAGGTCCCCCCTTACAGTAGCCGCAAAATCCTTCAAGAAAGAAATCGTACCATATATCTGACCTGATACGGCATTACGTTCCTTACGGCTGATATCATTCTGAATCTCATAAATAATATTACGACCACCCAAATAATCATAGTTACTTATATCATAAGAGTTACCGGTGCCATCTGTAGCCACGCTTCCGTCTTCATTATGCATCAAATAAGGATAGACCGGTGCCATCTGACCGGCTGTATAGAACGGATTAGCAAAATATGCATCATGAGCATTAGCCTGATAATTAGAGCCGGACATTGTTCCGCTCAGACTTACACCTGTTTTAAACCAGGAAGTCGGCTGATAGTTAGCCTTCAAACGTGCAGTGAAACGGTCATAATCCGAGCCAATGATATATCCTTTCTCATTCAAATAGCCGAAAGAAGAGAAAATATCATACTTTTCTCCCATAGCATCCGCACTGGCTGTGTATTCCTGACGATAACCTGTGCGCTCCAATGCCTTCAGCCAATCCAAATCATTGTAACCGGGTTTTACCTTTGCTACGAACTTTCCATTTTCATCGAACATGGCAGCACCGTTCTTATCAAAGATAGGAGAAAAAACAATGTCATCATTGACTGTTTTAGATGCTTCGAATGCTTGTTGCGGAGTAACTCCACCGTCTTTTTCCCAATAGCTTTGCATACCGGAACGCATAGCTTCCATCCATTGGTTTACGCCCAATTTGTCATATTCCGGTATACCACGGGTATACATACCCTGCTTCACACCAATCCGGAAGTTCAACTTATGACTTTTACCTTTTTTAGTGGTAATCATGATAACTCCATTAGCAGCCTTATTACCATAAAGAGCGGCAGATGAAGCATCTTTCAGAACAGAAATAGATTCAATATCCTGCGGATTGATATCATTCAAGCTTCCGCCATAAGGAGAGCCGTCTACGACAATCAGCGGAGCATTAGTTCCGTTTACAGAACCAAATCCGCGAATACGGATTTCGGATTTATCGCTACCCGGCTCGCCATATGAGTTATTCACCTGAATACCGGGAGCAGCACCTTCCAAAGTTCCCGTTACTTCAGTAACAGGGCGCATCTCCAGTTTCTTTGAGTCGATAGAAGCTACAGCACCTGTAATGGACTGGCGGCTAGCAGTACCGTAAGCAACAACGACAACTTCATCAAGCACCTCAGTATCAGGCTTCAATAGTATTTTTAAGTTCGGCTTGATAGCCACCTCCTGAGTCTGCATACCGATGTATGAAATCTGCAAAGTTTTCGCAGAACTGCATAAAAAGCAAACATCTGATTATTAATATATTATATCTTTAATAGAACTGATTATAATTAGTATAGTCTTCTTTAAAAGCTAATATAAGAGAGGTACGGGATTTGGAGGTATACCCATTATCTACTTGAAGTTAATATATATCATTGATATTCAGGTATTTATGATGATAATGCAGTTTTATTATCATATTGAAAATTTACTTTCTGTTTTTTTCTTTATCTTTTTGTTGATATAATTTAATCAATTATATATTGAACTTAAACGAATACATTGTTATGGAATACTATAGTATATCTTGTATTAACTATTGTTCTTTTGTAAATATTTATAAATGCTTTATTCCTAAAGAAAGAACAATGTTTGGAGATGAGTTTTAATACGGAAAAATCCCTCCATTTTAGATTGAATTTGTGAAAACAACCTAAAACAAAGGGATTTATTTACTGGAATTTATTTACCTCCGTTTATCCACGTCTTCTCAGAATAGATATAAGAACCGTCGCCGTAGGCTTCTTTCACATCCGGATTGCCGATGACCGCACTGTTGCCATAGGGCAAGCGTTCCGGATAGCGGTTAATACCGCTTTGGGTGTTTCTCGGGTTAGTCAGTATTACATACTCTTCTCCCATTGCTTTCAAGCGACGCAGATCGTTGTAAGTTTCCACTTGCTCGTCCAATGCTTGCGCCACATATTTCTGTTCAAAAAGTTTTTGGAGTGTCGGTGCGCCCAAAGACATGGCATAGTTTTTTGCTATTGTAGCAGCAGTCGGTACAGTGGATTCATCTCCAAACCAAGTCAGAATTTCCGTAACAGAAGCTTCTACTGCTTTTTGATACGCCGAGGTGGCATCAATGTTTGAACGCAGTTGAACTTCTGCCTGAATGAAATAGAGTTCGGCTTTACTCATGATATGAATAGGCTGTGAACCGAACAAATACCATGCCGGCTGATATTTCATTACTCTGGCATCATCTACTGTCTTGGCAATAGTTTCATCTCCCGGAGTATAAGACTTTCCCAAAGCATTCAGATAATAATCCAAGCGAGGATCATCTGTGGCTTCCATCAAGTCCGCTACTGTCTTTGAAGGTGCTGTGTACTGGCGGCTGAAAACATAGGCACTCCATGGATTGTCACATGTAGAACCATTAAATCCTGTCACCGTAAATCCTTCGAATCCGTTGTCTATAGCTTTTTGTACGGCTGTTGCTACTTCTGAAAGTACGTTAGGTTCTACCGCCAGTTTATGCAACAGATAGCGTGCTTTCAGAGCGTGAGCAGCTGCGAGCCATTTAGATGCAACCCCTTTGTAGGCTATGTCCTGATTACCGGCACTTGTCAAACTTTTGCCTTTTTCCAAGTTACCAATAGCCTTGTCGAGTGTAGCCAAAATACCAGTATAAACATCTTTCTGTGCATCTAATTTAGGTTGCAAATTACCTTGCCCTTGCACAGCTTCGCTATAAGGAATATCACCGAACATATCGGTTAGGACACCGAAGTTTACAGCTTCCAATACTTGTGCCATACCCAGTATATCAAACTGTCCGACATTACCCGGTACTTCATTCTCTATTTTACTCTGCATTTGGCGTATATTCTGTAAATTGCCATAGATAGAGTTCCATACATTGTTAAAGGTAGTAGAAGCAGCCCATTCGCTTGAGTTGCGCATTTCGGCAAACATTAATTGGTTGTTACCCATACCTATCTCTTGCTCATTGAGCGAAGAAAGGTAAAAAGCAAAGTCACCCGATACGGTACTGAAGCCTGTGGACATAATGGCATCTGTCAGTTGGAGTGCTGCCGGGACGGCTTCCGGTGAAGGGTGTTCATAGTCCTTGTTGATACGGTCAAATGCATCTTCTGTACATGCTGTCAGTCCGAGAAGAGCCACCGTCAAAGTCATGAATATGTATTTTTTCATAATCGAAATCTTTATGTTGGTATGTTTAGAAATTAATAGTAAGACCACCGCCGAAGCTGGATGTGTTGGGAACTGAGAACCGTTCGAAGTATCCGCTCATATTATTATTGCCTTGCGAAGACTCCGGATCGAAGTTGGGCAAATTGGCCCAAACAAGCACATTACGGGCAAAGCCGTAAATCGAAATGTCGAAGATACCGAGTTTGGGCAGTTGATAAGTCAAAGTTAGGTCGCGCAACTTGATAAAGCTCGTGTCATACACGCCAGATTCGGTGATATTGTAATAAGCCTGATAGTAATCGGCTTTATTTACTTCAACTGTATTGGGCTGTCCCGTTGCTTCATCTATGCCTTCAGCAACCATACTTCCTTCGTGATAAGGAAGTGACTCTTTGGTAGCACCAAAATAATTCAGAGTCATGTTTGTTCCGTGATACATCTTTCCACCTTGTTGCCAACTCCATGTGGTAGAGAGTGAAAGACGTTTATAACGACCACCTAGCGTAAAACCAGTAGTGAAGTCCGGAGAGCAGTTGCCCAAGTCTTGGCTATTGCCTGAGGATTGAGGCAGACCGTTCAGTAACAGCAAATTGCCTGCTTCATCGCGTTTGAAGCCCAAACCATATATGTTCGGATAAGTACATCCTGCCTGTGCACGAATTTGTGGTTCTACAAATCCGCCCAGCATAATGGATTCCACACCCGGAGCCAGTTCTATAACCTTGTTGTTTACTTTGGTAAAGTTGATACCCAAATTCAGGTCGAAATCTTTGGCTTGCAGAATAGCAGCATTAATAGAAAGTTCGTGAGCATGCGTGCGCATTTTTCCGGCATTGGTCAACATTTCCTGATAGCCGGTCGCTCCATCTACGGGTACATAAAATATCTGATCTTCTACATTCTGCAAACTGTATGTGTATTCCACTTTCAAACGGCTGCCAAAGAAATGTAAATCGGCACCTACTTCATAATTGGTTGTATTTTGCGGTTTCAATTCTTCATCATACACGCGGTAATAGGGTGTGAAAGTAGATACTCCGCTGGGTAGAGGATAAGTAACCGGATAGTAAGAGTACATACCGCCCCCGTAGGTGGGAGTATAATAATAATTGGCATAATAGTTACCGGCCTGACCTACTTGTGCGAACGAAGCACGGAGTTTACCATAGTTTAATATTTTATTGTTCTGCAAGAAAGGTAATTTGGTGAACTCCCAGCCTAATGATACTGAAGGATAGAAGAAACTGCGACTGCCGCGCGGCATGGTTGATACGTAGTCGTTACGTCCGGTTACGGTCAGATACACCTGATCTTGCCATGACATTGAAAGACTTCCGAAAAAGCCTACTGTACGTTCTTGTCGCTTATACTCACTAGATGTTAGTGAAGTAGCATTTCCAATGTTGGTAAAACCAGGAAAGTTGAAGTTGCTGCCGTAATAATCCCAGTTACGGATACTCTCATGATTGAACTCGTTTCCTAATATTACATTCAGTCTCCATTCGTCGCTTTTTCCGAATTTACCGTCAAAATTAACGGTGAACAGATTATTGAATACATTATGCTGAGAACCGTAATTCTCTATGTCTCCACCTTTCAGCGATGACGTACTGCCCATTTCCCGTACGGTGGCATAGTCAGAAGTCCAAATGTCAAGACCGGCCTGTTCCCTAATCTTGAGTGAGAAGTTCTCTCCCAAGCCCAAATCCGGTTGGTACTCCAAATAGGTATTGCCAAAAGCACGGTTGGTATGCTGGAGATATTCATTATGTTCCGCCCACCAATAAGGGTTGGTAAATGAGGTGGAACGGAACAATATCTGGTTTGTCGGATTGCCCGGTTCATGATTGGGAATACCCTTCAAATCATATTCGGCCGGAGCAGAGTAAACCACATTCATGATACCATCGTTGGCTCCCGGTGCAGATGTAATTTTAGTAGATGAATAGTTCATGGAGAATCCTGTGTTCCACTGTGGATTGATTTTCCAATCTACCAATCCGCGCGCTCCCCAACGGTCCATGCCTGTTGAAGGAATGATGCCATTCTGGTGCGAATTGTTCACGCCGAACGAATAGTTTATTCCGTTGATGCTTTGTGATAGATTCACGTTTGTGTTTTCAGTGAATCCTGTGCCTAAAAAATCGCCCACATTATCATAAATCTGTGGCGTAGTCCAACCGTCCAAACCGGCTTGTGCGCGTTTGGGATTGTAATATTGTCCTTCGCGCATACCATCTGCCGCAGTGTATTGATTATTCATGTTTCCACCATATTTGGGGTCGTTTGCCAATTCGCTGATTTTTGGTCCCCAAGTCATGGAAGAAGACGGATCATATCCTGCTGCAATGCTGTTGCCCTGCGAATATATATTTTGACGTTCGAATTTGCGTGAAACCCGTTGTGCACTCAGGTTCGTTGAAATCGTTACGCTTGGTTTGTTCATATTGTTTTTGGAACCGCGTTTGGTCGTAATGACAATCACACCGTTGGATGCACGGATACCATACAATGCGGATGCTGCCTGACCTTTCAGTATATTCACAGACTCTATATCTTCAGGATTAATATCTATGCTACGATCAGCGTAGTTAGCGCCCGTTACAGATTTACCGGTATCAAAATCCGCAGTTGTATTCACAGGCATACCATCAATTACATATAACGGCTGGTTGTTACCATCAAACGAGCGAGCACCACGAATTACAATCTGAGAAGAAGCACCCGGTGCACCCGATGACTGACGAATATCTACACCCGTCAGCTTACCTTGTATAGCGCTGGCAAGCGAGGTTGTTCCTGCTTTATTCAGTTGTTCTGAATTCAAATCCTGTGCCGCATAGCCTAATGCTTTGCGATCGCGTTTGATACCCATAGCAGTTACTACCACCTCATCCAATTGTTCGGCATCTGATTTGAGTATCACTCTTACATTTGGTTTGATTGCCACATCCTGCGTTTGCATACCAACGAACGAAATTCGCAAAGTTTTCGCAGAACTGTATCAATGCGTAAACTTCTATAAATAAACATTTTATAAGTAGATACAAAATCATTGCATTTAATTAAAAACCTCAATAGAATATGCTCTACCATGTATTTACAAAACTATCAAGTTACTCATATGTTACCATATTTTACAATAAAACAATGATTATCAATAATATACACATAACGATGTAGTCTATATTGAAACTATCGAAATATACTTTAGTTTTTTGTTGAACTATTTTTGTAAAATAAAAAGTAATGTGAGTAGCCGTGGTTGACCATAAAGAAATACACTATGATGAAAGTCGCAAACAAAGATTTATGTCAAAATAAAACATAATCCTATTACAAAAAAACATCATAAACAAGCTATTATAATAAGATTATAATTATCTTTGTGTAAAACATGTAACCTATGACAAAAATAAACCCTTTCATAACCAGTGGCTATATTTCAGCAAAGTACTTTTGCGACCGTATAACCGAAACAACTACATTGACACGTTATATAACCAACGGAAATAATGTAGCTTTGATATCCCCTCGCCGTTTAGGAAAAACCGGGCTGATAGAGCATTGTTTTCATCAGCAACAAATAAGGGAAGTATATCACACATTTTTAATCGATATATATGCAACAAAGAATTTTCAGGAGTTTGTATTTGAACTTGGTAAAGGTATTCTGAATGGTTTGAAGCCGCGTGGAAGAAAAGCATGGGAGCTGTTTCTCAAATGTTTATCCTCTCTTCGCACCAGTATCTCTTTTGATTTCAGTGGTAATCCCAGTTGGAATTTGGAAATGGGTGATATAAAGACTCCCGCTATAACGCTTGATGAAATATTCCGTTATTTGGAAGAAGCGGATAAGCCTTGCCTGATTTCCATTGATGAGTTTCAAGTCATAGCCAAATATCCGGAAGGGGATGTTGAAGCCATATTACGGACACATATCCAACATTGTTCCAATGCAAAATTTATCTATGCCGGTTCGCAACGTCATATGATGGGAGAGATATTTACTAGTCCGTCACGTCCGTTTTACCAAAGTACGGCCATTATGGAACTGTCTCCTATTAATGCAGATATTTATACGGAATTCATAAAAAGACACTTTGCGGAGAATAAGAAAAAAATTGCAGTAGAAACAATTCAAGAAGTTTATAAACGTTTTGAAGGAATAACCTGGTACATTCAGTTTATGGCAAACTCGCTTTATGCAATGACTGCTGAAGGTGAGGAGTGTACTGTTGATAAAGTGAATTTTGCCATTGAAAATATTTTGTCACAACTAAATTTTACCTATTCTTCACTTCTGTTTCAACTCCCACCTAAACAAAAAGAAATTCTCATTGCTATTTGTAAGGAAGGAAAGGCTCAGGAAATCACTTCCTCTAAATTTTTAAAAACTTATAAGCTAACGGCGAGTTCTGTGCAAGGAGCCATAAGAGGACTTTTAGATAAAGATTTTGTAACTAATGAATTGGGAGTGTATAGCGTGTATGACAAGTTCTTCGATATTTGGTTAAGGAAACGGATCAGTTAAAAAGGAATACTATTGTTGACAGACCTTTTCTAGTGATGCAATAGTAGAAAAATCGGTAAAAGCAGTTTGCCTTTACCGATTTTATCGTATAACATATTCTTTACCTCTATCAATTCTGGTCACTCGGAGAAATCTGAGAATTATTCTCTATTTCCGAGATGGGCAACTGATAAAGGAACGGACGTTCTTCCTGATTATAACGGAACTTGGCAGCAGAAAAGTGATTGTTGTTTTCTGCACCCCAGGTTTCATCTGTACGGTCTACAGGAATATTCAAACGACGATTGTCAATATATTCCAAGCCTTCTCCCCAGAACTCTACACGTTTTTGATAAATGATTTCCTCTATCAAGTCGGCTTTGTTCGTAAAGGTGTAATCATAATCGGGTTGACGGGTCTTCATGAAGTTTTCCAGTTCGGTTACAGCATCCGGAGAATTCTTGTGTGCCAAAGCTTCTATCTTTATCAGATAAGCTTCTTCCGAACGCATATAGATATAGTCTCCCAATTCCCAACCGCTGAATGTACCTGCCTGGATATTTTCACGACCTGTGCCGATGAATTTCACAGCCTGATATTCTACGGAAGCTGGCGTTTCAGTATCACGCAACAATGTCACACGGATAGGCTTACCGTCTTTATCTTCAGTATCCATACCTGTAGAACGGTCGCAGCAGAACCATTGCAGACGAATATCATTATCCGCGATGCGGTCTACAAACGGCTTAAAGGCGGCACGCCATACACCGATACCAGCATAGCCTTCACTGTAAGCATCCATCTGCGAGAAGTAAGATGCATAAATCGTACTATTATCTGCAGTAATGTCGCAGCCGAATACCACATCCGGCAGGCTGATGTTACTGAACCCTTGCAGTATCTGATTTTCATTCGTTAACATAGGGATGTTGTCTATCACTACTTGCGCATATTCTATCGCTTTATCCCATTCATGGATAACCATATTTGCACGGGCCAAGTGCATAGCTACTACGCAACCGTCCATATCCGTAGGTGAGGAGGTGTGTATCATATCCAACTGTTTGAAGAAGCCAAAGGCAGTAGTAAGGTCGCTCATGATTTGCTCATATATCTGGGCTACAGTAGCACGCGGCTGGTCGCCTTCCGTTTCTTCTGTGATAAGTGGCACGCACGGAAATTGCGAGAAGTCATATTTCTCTCCACGTCCCCATTTCGTTCCGTCTGCACCGGTATAATAAGAGTGCTGGTACAGATAGGTTAGTTGCAAGTAGGCATAGCCACGGAAGCCGAGAGCGATGGCACGATATTTCAAATTGGCAGGATCTTCACTGCTGGGGTCAATCAGTTTGAGAATATTATTGGCATTGGCTATGACACGATAGTATTCTTTCCAGCGATTGTTGGTCGGAGTATAGTTCTGTTGCCAATAATCCAACAAATAATGATAGAGACTCATACCGAAACGTCCGGTCATAATCATGTCGTTACCCATCAACGATGTCAGGTAATCAAAGCTCTTTTGACCGAAATAATTATGTTGCATATCGGTATCATAATACTTTTGCATATCAGAATACATACCTGCCACAGCGGCCGAAAAAGTTTTATCAGGGTCGTCCTGAGCCACATTGCTCAGTTGGTCTTCGGTCAAATAAGCGGTAACATCGGCATCTTCAACACAAGATGTAAGCAGGCTGCCGACAACGAGTACCTGCATCATATATTTTATTATCTTCATATACAAAACTTTTTTAGTTAGAATGTAAGGTTGATACCTCCTGAAATCACACGCATCGGAGAATAGCCTCCATATTCATCGTCAGCGCCTGCCATTGCCACACGGGGGTCAAATCCCTGACGTTTGGACCACAAGGCAAGATTGTCTGCTGTAGCATAAATGCGCAACTTTTCAATACCGAATTTCTGCATCAGGTTTTTTGGTAATGTGTAACCCAAAGTAATGTTACGGATACTGAAGTAGCTGGCCTTTATCAGATTGAGGTCTGACTGCTGAGTGAAAGAGTTAGAAGCATTGTCCGCATTCCAGATAGGGAGTGAGCCTGTACCTGTCTCCGGATTGAACGTCTTCCACATATCCTTGTTATGACCTACATAGAATGAGGAGCTCATACCATCCAAATAGGAATAATCATAAGCATAGCCTCCAATCTGGAAAGCCGTTGCTATAGAAAGATCAATACCTTTGTAAGAGAAAGTAGTACTGAAACCGCCATTAAAATCAGGCAATGCAGATTTGCCGATGAAATAGCGGGTTGCCTCGGCGTAAGTAGTAGTGGTAGTGCGGCCTATTACTTCTCCTTTATCATTTGTTTCGTCCATGTACCACATGGCATTTCCTTTTTCATCCATACCGGCATACATATAAGTATAGTATTCAAAGCGGCTCTTGCCTTCACGCAGGTTGAATGGACCACTGGTAATACCATCTTTGCGATTTTCTTCGGGCAACGTCAAGATGCGGTTTTTGTAGTGGGAACCCACAAGCGATACCGTCCACTTCAAGTCAGGCTGATTGAAAATATCTACATTTACATCGAACTCTATACCGGTGTTTTTCATCGCACCCAGGTTTTCCCAGTTATATGGACGTCCGGCTGTAGAGAAAGCTACGGGACGCTTGAAAAGCATATCATCTGTACGGCGATAGAAGTATTCAAATGAACCATATACCCGGTCGAACAAGCGGAAGTCTACACCCACGTCAAAAGTTTTCTGCTTTTCCCATGTCAAATCCGGATTACCGTAAAATTCCGGTGAATAGCCTAATTCAGCACCATTCCAAGTAACCGTATATTGGTCTTGGTAAGGTGTGTATACATAGGCGTAACCTTCATCCGAAAGTATATTTTCATTACCCTGGGTACCATATGAAGCACGTATTTTCAGGTCATTTAACCAAGCGTCCGTTCCGTCCATGAATGCTTCATTGGAAATACGCCAAGCGGCCCCTACCGACCAGAAATTACCCCAACGGTCCAGGAAGCGGGAAGTACCGTCGCGGCGGAAAGCTGCTGAGATATAATATTTGTTATTGTAATCATAGTCTGCCATACCGAAGTAGCCCTCGATGTTGTGGTTCACCTTGTAGCTATTGATGTATTGCATCTGTCCACCATTGTTCAGTTCCGGATTGCTCGGATTAAAAAAGTTTGTTTTCTGTCCGTCAAAATAGTCGTATTCATACTTATAGTATTCA
The DNA here is from genome assembly GCF_040928965.1 of Bacteroides sp. 2201st1_D9_2201SCRN_220225. NCBI lineage: Bacteria > Pseudomonadati > Bacteroidota > Bacteroidia > Bacteroidales > Bacteroidaceae > Bacteroides > Bacteroides sp. 2201st1_D9_2201SCRN_220225. Next base: position 67,472 of record NZ_JBCODG010000014.1, read on the forward strand.
TGACCGACCTTAGCCGATAAGTGGTGGTAATCGCCGAATACATTGCTGTAGGCCAAAATTTGGTTGAAGTTGGTAGTTGTTGTGTTGATACTTGCCTGTGTACCTCGACCACCGAACGACTGTCCGTCACCGATAGTTGGCGTGTAATAGAGTGTTTCGCTGTCATTCGTAAAATCATAACTGTAATTTGCCGTAAACTTGAAATTCTTCAAGAATGAGATTTCTATATATGAACGTGAAGTCAGGTTATTATACACGCTTTCATGGATGTCCTCTCTCATGTTGGCTATCACATTTTGATTAGTTGCAGTAGGGCGTTTGGATGTACCGTCTGTTTCACCGTTTCCGGCATCATACATGGGACGTCCGTCTTCATAATATTTCATGTTACCTTCTGCGTCATAGGCATGAACCGGAAAGATAGGAGCCCAGGAGCGTGCCACAGCGAAAGGATTAGAAGCAGTTCCGGCATTTTCCTGTACACCGTTTTGAGTAGCTTTGGAATACCCTACATTGGTACCTACTTTCAACCAAGACTTCAGTTGGGAGTTAACATTGGCGCGAGCTGTAAAACGTTCATAAGAAGAACCTAATACATAAGAGTCATTGTCCAAATATCCCATAGATACATAGAAATCCGTACGGTCGTTACCGCCTGATGCAGACACATTATATTCTTGACGGAAAGCGTTGTCGAACAAGGCATCAGCAAAAGTGTCATCATAACGCAAACGCGCATTGGGATTAAGTTTACCATCAGGTGTCACCAGATATTCTCCTTGCGGAATAATGTAAGCATTGTAATTACCCAGTTCGCCCAGCAAATCCTGACTGGCTGCCAAATTAGAATCTTCAATGGAGTTTCCGGCTGCCCAATAGGTATTACGAATACCGTACCAAGTCAGGCGATAGAACTCTCCGGGATCGGTAGCCATGTCATAATCCTTATACGCACGCTGTGCCACCCCCCAACTACCGTCAAAGTTAATGGATACTTTGTCCTTACGTCCGGTCTTGGTCGTAATCATAACTACACCTCCGGCTGCACGAGAACCATACAAGGAGTTGGAAACAGCATCTTTCGATACGTTCACCGAAGCAATATCTGTAGGGTTGATATCCGACAACTTACCGTTGAAAGGCACGCCATCTACCACAATCAACGCATTATTGCTAGCTGAAATAGAACCTATACCGCGCAGGACGATATCGGCATCCTGTCCCGGCTGTCCGGAAGAACTTACTACCTGTAAGCCGGCTACAGCTCCTTCGAGTGCGTTTGAAACGGATGCAGCCTGCGAATTGCTGATAATTTCATTTTTCACACTACTGATGGAGCCTACTAGATCCTGCTTACGTTTAGTGCCATAAGCTACTACGGTTACTTCATCAAGCAGCTCCGTATCAGACTTTAATATTACTTTTAGGTTTGGTTTGATAGCCACTTCCTGAGTCTGCATACCGATGTATGAAATTTGCAAAGTTTTCGCAGAACTCATAAAGATATAAGTTACTAAAAATAAGAGTTTTATAAGTAACAGTTAAGTTACCATTCAGAGCAAAAGTATTTACACATATCATTCTGGCCGTATCTAATAATCGAATTATATTACCAAAGTGCTACCTATAATCTATAATAACTGTTGATTATTAGCGCTTTGTATGGACGACTGTTGGATAATAATCATATCATAAATATACTTATTGCTTTTTGAAATAACATTTTGTAAGCAAAAAAGTATTGGTAGCTTAAGTCTTCCGTTTATAACTTGAACTCGGCCTCTCTATCAAGTTTAAAATGAAAATCATCTGTTATGCTATCATACTATAGGGGATATACTTCTGATTTCAAGCATATTAATCCGTGCAAAACAGGTGTGATAGATAAAATTATTTACAACTATCTATCACGCCACACATTGCTTTAAAAATGGGCTAACCCCTATGTGTATTTACACCTGATTGCATGGAATAATTTATTGGTTATCGGTGTAAAACTTTTAGTTTTATAGGAGAAAACTAAAAGTTCCAGCATTACAAAACAACTTGCTTACTACTTATTAAAGCTGTTATCTGTCTTTTTTTTGATACCAAGTGCTGCTTGCTTTATTTTTTCCAAGTCATGGACAATCGTCATATCCATAATATTGGTATACACTTGTGTCGTTTTTACGCTTTTATGACCAAGCAGCTTTTGTACAGTAGTGATATTTACACCATTATATATAAGTAAAGTTGCATTGGTGTGACGGGCTGTGTGAAATGAAATCTTTTTTGATAACCCTGCCAATTTCGCAATGATTATCAGGTCTTTATTAATATTTGAGTTATCTCTTAAGCGGAAAAAATCCTCCAGATTATTGCGGTATTTATTAAGGATTACAATTCCTTTGCCTGCAAAAAGGAGATAAAGGGGTAACCGCACTTCTGTTCCGGTCTTTACAGATTTATATATAAGCCACGTTTCCTGATTTATATCTACAATGTTTTTCTTTGATAAATTTGTAAAATCAGAGTATCGCATTCCTGCATAACAGCAGAACAGAAAAGCATCCAAGGACTTTTGCAGTTTCATATGCTTGTCCGTCAGGCTCAAACGTTCCAATTGTTCCAGTTCTTCTGGTACTAAATGGGTGTGTTTGTTTTCCACGGTTTTTATTTTATACTTCCTGAAAGCATATTTCTGGATTTCAATATATTCTTTATTAATAGCAATATTTATGTGGCGTTTTAAATGTTTCATATGTTTCGCAATGGTATTGGTATGATATCCTTTCTGTTGCAGGAAGTACTCAAAAGATGAAACAAACTCGAATGTCAAATCGGAAAATACTATATCCCTTTTGAATTCTTGCAGCAATAGAAGAGTAGAAAGATGATTGCGTTTGGTGCTGTCCTTTAAAGACGAATTCGAAACCTCTTGCTTAAAGAAAGATATAAATGAAGAATTGTTCTCTCTGGTAGCTAAAGCATCCTTTAATAATTCCAATGATATACGTTTGCCCTGCTGCCATAATTCCAATTCTTTTTTCTCTATTGCTGCGACAAATTCGTAAATCAGGCGGTTGAGAGCATCTGCATTAGGGTGGTTTTTTACAACTAGTTTTTTTGCATCCCATTGTTCCGGTTTCAGATAGACTTTGGTTGAAAAGTATTTCTTCTTTCTGTCCAAATAAGCTTCTACTTGTACCAGTGCCATTCCTCTTTTGTTCAGACATTTCTTTCTGTTGTACACAAGACTGTAAATAATTTTATTCATCTCAAGTTATTTTGATTAATACTATAAACAAATAAGATGATATTCTGTGCAAAACAGGGTTTGAATAAGAATTAATATCTGCAAAAAAAGACTCTTTCTTTGACGGTCTGTTCTTTGAAGTCACTCAAAAGATTCAAGATATCTTGCTTTATCGGATGCACTAGCGTAAATATGAGAGCGTTTTTAACTATTTTATTTTAAAATATATATATTCGGATTAATAATAGAACAAAATGATTAAAACATAGTGGTAGTAAACATTACCATTTTAAGGTTCTATAATTGCATAAAACATGCTATTCAGCATAAAATAATCGAAATTCTTAACAGATTGATAGATTTACAAGGTTTTTTCAATAAAATAGTTGTGTGTTTCATATTTATTAATATATTTGCATTTTGTTAGAGTAAAGAAACAATTAATGTAAAGTTAAACTTTAAGAGAGAATTTATGAAAAGAAAATTAATGCTGTTATTGGCCTGCCTTTTTGTGGGTATAGGTCTGGTAACTGCCCAAACACAGAAAGTCACAGGTGTTGTGATTTCTGAAGAAGATGGGCAGCCAGTTATTGGAGCTTCTGTATTGGTAAAAGGTACGCAAATCGGTGCTATTACCAATGTAGATGGTGATTTTACATTACTGAATGTACCAAGTTCTGCGAAAACTTTGCAGATTTCATACATCGGTATGCAGACTCAGGAAGTGGCTATCAAACCGAACTTAAAAGTGGTATTGAAACCTGATACTGAGGTGCTTGATGAAGTTGTAGTAACCGGATATGGTACCTTCAAAAAGTCCTCATTTACAGGTTCTGCATCAAATGTGACTACCGAAAAGTTACAGGATTTACCTTCTATCAGCGTGCAAGATCGTTTGGCAGGTTCTGTTGCCGGTGTTCAAATCACTTCTACTTCCGGTCAGCCCGGCTCCGTTGCCTCTGTGCGTATTCGCGGTATGGGGTCTATCAATGCCAGCAATGAACCATTATATGTCATTGACGGAGTGCCCATGCTGAACGGAAACGTCAGCGAATTCACTTACGCAGATTCCGGTAACAGTCTAATGGCTACACTGAATAGCAATGACATAGAGTCCATGACGGTGATCAAAGATGCTGCGGCTGCCTCATTGTATGGTTCGCGTGCCGCTAATGGTGTTATTGTCATAACAACCAAAAAAGGCTCTGCTGGCAAAACCAAGATAGGGGTAAGAGCAGACTGGGGTATGTCTAATATGGCAATCGATTATCGACCGATTCTCGATGGTAAGCAAAGACGTGAAATCCTGCACTTGGGATTTGAGAATTATGCCAAATATACCCTTGGTTATGATGCAGAACAAGCAGCAGCTTTGGCCAATAAAAACATCGATGAATATGCAGCAGAACCCTGGTCAGGATATACAGACTGGAAAGATGTCTTATTCCGTAACGGTAGCCACCAGAATTATGAAGTAAATGCACAAGGCGGTAATGAAAAAACGAGGTTTTATACTTCTTTTGCTTATACAAAGCAAGAAGGTATTACAAATGTATCAGGCTATGAGCGTTTCACCGGTCGCGCCAATGTTACACACCAAACCGACAAAGTGTTATTGGAAGCCAACGCCATGTATACCAATTCAACCCAAAACGTAAATAATGAAGGGACCAGCTTTGCAAGCCCTATCATGTGCTATGCAATGACTGCCTCTCCCTCTACATATCCATATAATGAAGACGGTTCATTCAGCAGTAACTTCCCTGCACTGAATGGTGCCAACCCTATACAAACTGAAACATATAATTACAACAGGGCTACCATAAACCGCTTCCTCGGTTCAATGGCCGCTACCTGGACTATTTGGGATAATCTGAAATTGAAAGAAGCCATCAGCTATGACTTCAACCAAAACAATGAACGTATATGGTGGGATCCCCGCAGCAACGACGGTCGTTCATCAAACGGTGTTTATCAGCGCGTTATGGGCAACAGAGGGCAGTTAAATACACAAACACAATTATCTTACAACAAATCCTTCGGATTACACAATCTGGATGCTTTGGTAGGCTTTGAAACCGAAGATTATAAATATGATTATTTATATGCCAACGGAAACCAATACCCTTCTTACCTGCCGGAAATAGAAAATGCAGGCGATAGCCGTGCTTCAAGCCATGTAGAACGATACAGAATGACTTCTTTCCTGGGACGTATCAATTATGACTACAATAACAAGTATTATTTTAGTGCAAGTTATCGCCGGGATGGCAGTTCCCGCTTGTCAAGAGAAAGCCGTTGGGGAGATTTCTGGTCTATATCCGGTTCTTGGAGACTGAGTGAAGAAGCTTTCATGCAGGATATCAAGCATGTGCTGACCGATGCCAAATTACGTGTATCTTACGGTGTGAACGGTACACAACCCACAGATTTATACGGTTATTTGGGCGTATATGAATTTGGTTATAACTATGCAGGAAATGGCGGTTCGGCTGAAGCTCGTTTTGACAATCCCAATATGAAATGGGAAAAGAATTACGCAACCAACGTAGGTTTGGACGTTACGCTGTGGAACAGATTGTCGATTACTGCAGAATGGTATAACCGAGACACTAAGGATTTGTTGATGAGCAAGAATATTTCAGCCGTGCCGGGTGTAATCAATAGTAGCGGTGGAGCCACTATGCTGATGAATGTCGGCTCTATGAGAAACCGCGGTGTTGAATTTGAAATTAAATCCACCAATATCCAAAACAAAGACTGGTATTGGAGCACATCCTTGAACTTCGGACACAACAAAAACACCTTGTTAAAACTGGACGGCGAACAGAACGAAATGATTGACGGCATAGCCATTCATCGTATCGGAGAGGCTTATCAATCATTCTATGCTTACGAATACGCAGGTGTTGATCCGGAAACCGGATCGGAAATGTTCTACATTAACGGAGAAGATGGAAGTCGTGAAACCACCATACATTCGAATGAGGCCAATAAGGTGATTATCGGTTCGCCCGACCCGAAACTGACCGGTGGTCTGACTAACTTTGTAAGTTGGAAATTCATAGATTTAAACTTTACTCTGACTTACTCTTTGGGCGGTCATGCATACGATGCTGCAACTTGGTTACAGTCTAATGGCGGTACTTACAACTATGTAGGTAATGTTCCGGCATACTATAAGATTGAAGATACCTGGAAGCAACCGGGCGACAACGCTAAATTGCCCCTATTTGCCTATGGCAATAAAAATACGGTTTCTTCACGTTGGATGATGCCTACCGATCACTTACGTTTGAAAAACCTGACCATAGGTTTCACTCTTCCAAGCAACTTGTCCAAAAAGGCCGGAATAAGCAAATTAAGAGCTTACATTTCGGGTAATAATCTGCTTACCTGGAAATCCAAAGACTTGTATGTAGATCCAGAAACCCCTGTTGACGGACTGTGTTACTTCGAGACACCTGCATTAAGAACAATTACATTTGGTATCGAACTTGGTTTCTAATTAAAATCTTTACTTAGCATATACATTATGAAGAAAATATATAATATCCTAGCATTAGCAGCAGTCACGACAGGGCTTTCGTCCTGTGTGAATAACTGGCTGGACCAAACTCCTTCCAACGGAACGCCAACAAGTTCCGCCATTACCAATTATAATGATGCCCGCACAGCAATGTATGGTATGTATGATGGCCTGCAAGGCAATTCCACTTACACCCAGTACTATGCAGCTCGCATGTTCTACTATGGAGATGTCCGGGGGGACGACATGCAGGCACGCACTCAAGGTATGCGCACCTCTTCTTGCTATGAAATGCGCTATACCGCAGATGATGCCCCAAACATGTGGAATATACAGTACAATGTGATAAGACGCGCCAATCGCTTGATTGAGGCTGTAGATAACAAGACAATTACCGATGCGGAAAATTTTCAGGCTGAATTGGCAAATATCTACAATCAGGCCAAAGTAATACGCGCCTTAGTACATTTTGATTTGGTAAAAGTGTACGGCATGCCCTATACATACGATGAAGGTGCTTCGCTTGGAGTACCTTTCGTTGACAAACCACTGGATCGTGATGCACAACCCGGACGTGACAAGGTAGCCGATGTTTATGCCAAAGTTGTTGCAGACCTGAATAATGCCATCGACTCAGAAGCACTGACCGTATCCAAAAAAGCAGGTGAAAAACAAGGCTATATCGATTTATGGGCAGCTAAAGCTTTGCTGTGCCGAGTGTATCTATACATGAACAAAAATCAGGAAGCCTTCGATTTAGCAAAAGAAATCATCAACGACTCTCCTTATGAATTATGGACTCCCGAACAATACGCTGAGGCATGGGACAAGCAAGATCCGAACCATACAAAAGAAATGATTTTTGAATTGATAAACAATGGTTCTGATGACTGGGCCGACCGTGAAGGCATAGGCTACTTGCTGAATGAACAAGGATATGCCGATGCTATCTGTACAAAATCATTTGTTGATATGCTGCAAACCGATCCTGCAGATGTCCGTAACGAAGTTGTGCTACCAGCAATGTACGACAAAGACTTGAAGAAAACCTATGGGGAAAATCCAATTTTCATCAATAAGTTCCCGCTGGGAGCACTGGGAGATATGCGCCTTGCCAACTTGCCGATTTTACGTCTGTCCGAAGTTTACCTGAACGCAGCCGAAGCTGCTGCCAAACTGGGCGGAGCAGCCAAAGCAGAAGGTATAAAATATCTGAACGATTTATTGGACAAACGCACCAAAACTCCAACAGCCAAAGTATCCGATGCTATTGCTGATGACGAATTCCTGAGCAAAGTTTTGATTGAACGCCGTAAGGAACTGGTTGGCGAAGGGCAACGCTTTTTCGATGCCATGCGCAATAACGAAACGATTGTACGCTATAGCAGTGAGGAAAACCAAGGCTGGCACTACTCATTACTTAAAGAATCACAAAGTTTTGACCGTACGTATACAAAAGCATTGTTGCCTATTCCTGTAAGTGAAACCAATGCCAACCCGACTTTGAAAGCACAGCAGAATCCGGGTTATTAAACAAAGCCTAACCAGTACCGGTTTGTCATAATAGCAGAAAAGACAAACCGGTAGTTAAGCTTTCTGATGATAAAACATAAAGCATGATATGGTATTTCACGCTAGTTATAAAAAAGGTTGCAAACGGAAGACTGTTTTCCTGTTTGCAACCTTTTTTCATTACTGCCAAATTCCGGCTCTCTTATTTAATTACATCAAGCAACCTTCCTTTACAATATCCGTCAATATCGGCTTCACTCCGCTAACGAAACATTCTACGGCAATCACCATCAAGATGAGTCCCATAAGGCGCATCATCACATTATTACCGGTTTCCCCTAATAAATTGACCAAACGGGTGGAAGCCTTCAATATCAAGAATGTAAGAAAATAAATAAGGGCAATAGTGCCTATAAGCACCCCTTTCATCTCAAAGGAATGTGCATCTTGCATCAGTACGATTGCATTGGCAATAGCGCCCGGACCACATAACATCGGAATACCTAAAGGAGTAATCGAAATATCATCCGCATAGGTCTTGATTTCTTCATCTTTCAATTTCATCGGTGTATAGCGTGCCTGCAGCATATCAAAACCAATCTTGAAAATGATAACGCCACCCGCTATTCGGAAACCGTTTGTCGAAATACCGAAAAACTTGAAGAGGAATTGCCCGGCAAAGACAAAGACCATCAATGTGATAAACGAGACTAATGTTGCGCGCTTTACGATAGAACAACGTTCTTTATCGGTCATACCCTGCGTCATAGTCAGAAAAACCGGCATTGTGCCCAACGGATTAGTCAACGTAAAGAAAGATGTGAAACACAACAATGCAAAAGGAATGAGAGTTTCCATAATAGTATTTTTAGATGTTCATCATTGGAAACAAAAGTACAACTAATCTGTCAATGTCACAAAAAATTAAATAAATCTTTCAAATCAGTAATCTGATAGGTAGGAGCAAAAGGCAAGTCGGTACGACCGGACAAGTTGTAAAACACCTGGTGCATGCCTACTCCCGCCGCTCCGACTATATCATTTTCCCAACTATCTCCGATCATCAGCGAATTATTCAACTCGGACTGGGTTGTCGAAAGAGCAAAATGAAAAATCTCAGGCCAAGGCTTCAGGATTCCGATATCATCGGAAAGAACCACTTTTTTGAAATATTCATCAATGCCCGACGAACGCATTTTATGACTTTGGAGTTCTTTAAATCCATTTGAAAGAATGTACAAATTGTATTTTCCCGAAAGATATTCCAGCACTTCACGCGCATGTGGCATCAATTTGCTTTTGGTAGGAATCATTGTAAGAGCATCTCTTTCGTAAGCCTTTGCCAAAGTGGAGTCACCTGCTCCTACAGCCTCCAAAGGATAAAGATAACGTTGACGGTTTAACTCTTCTTTCGTGACTTTACCATCTGCATACTCTGCCCATAAATCCAGATTGCGACGCTGATAAAGTGAATAATAATGCTCGAACGAATCGAAATAGCGATCGTATCCATACTTCCAGTACATTTCTTCATAGGTATCACGAGCATTGAGAGAGAACGCCCAAAGCGTATCGTCCAAATCAAAAAAAAGATTTTTATAAAGCATAAAAAAGAATACTAAAAAGGCTGTTTCAAAAGCAGGCCTACAAACGAAACGCACTTTTGAAACAGCCCTATCAATTATCAATCAAGTAACTATTTCACTTGAATTACCAGATACTTGGAAACGCTCCAGAATTCTTTCGGATTAGTAATCTTCAATGTCAACTGATCTTTATCATCTTTTTCCAAGGCATAAGAACCGGTAGGATGGGTAGTCAGAATATCGGCATCTTTGGAATACAGTTTGATTTCTTTGGTAGTACGAATATCAACCTGGGTAAAATAATCCTTATTGACATCACCATCTTTCAAGACCGAACCTTTTTTAAATAATCCGGAACCGCTCAGAATTTTCTGGTCTTTCAGTTCTTTCTTCGTTCCGAATACAAACCATGCAGTATTAAGCGCTTTATCCTGTTCTGCCACTGTCTTGGCTTTTGCCTCATTCTCAGCAGTCAATTCACTCTTGACAGCATTCAAATCCGTAACGGCGGCATCCAACTCCTGGATACGGATATTCTTAGAAGCCAGTTCGGCCTGTAACTCTTCGATACGCTGGGTTTTCGCATTCAGTTCCTGTGTCAAAGACTCAACAGCTCTTTTTAACTGAGAAGAGTTGGTCTTGCTGTTTTTCAACATAGATTGCAGCTTGGCAATCTGCTCTTTGTTCTCTTCCATTTGCTTACGGATGAATTCAATATCAGAGGCTATCTGCTGTTTAGCATTCAGAGAACCCTCTGCAACTGCACCACGCTGCAAGTCTACACGGCTTTCTGCCGCATTGATTTGACGAAATCCTTCCGAAATATCATTGAAAGTGCCCATCATTTCATCCAGTTCAGCATTACGCTGAGTCAGTTCCATTAAAAGAGAATCATTCTCAGCTTTCAACTGATCTTTGCTACCACCTGAAAAGCTGTCACATGAAGCCATAACGGCTGTACATACAATCAAAACTGCTAACTTTTTCATACGCTTTTGTTTTACGTTTTGTTAATGAAGTTATTTAATCGTCTATTCCTGCTACTACAATCACTATCTCACCACGCGGTTCGTTGGCTGTGAAATGTTCTATCAATCCGGTAAGAGTACCACGTACCGTCTCCTCATGTATCTTGGATATTTCACGGGAAACGGACGCCTGCCGTTCCGAACCGAAATATTCTGCAAACTGCATCAGTGCTTTTACCAAACGGTGGGGAGATTCATAGAAAACCATTGTCCGGCGTTCTTCCGCCAAACCTTTCAGACGTGTCATCCTACCTTTCTTCTGAGGAAGAAAACCCTCAAAGCAGAACTTCTCGTTGGGCAATCCGGAAGCCACCAATGCCGGAACAAAAGCAGTAGCCCCCGGCAGGCACTGTACTTCGATACCGTTACGGACACACTCGCGAACCACCAGAAAACCCGGATCGGAAATACCTGGAGTACCGGCATCTGAAATCAACGCCACAGTCTCACCACCCTTTATTCTATTTACAACACTTTCTACTGTTTTATGTTCATTAAATTTATGATGAGACTGCATCGCATTCTTTATCTCAAAATGCTTCAGCAATATTCCGGAAGTACGCGTGTCTTCTGCCAGCACCAAATCCGCTTCTTTCAATATGCGGATAGCGCGAAAAGTCATATCTTCCAAATTTCCTACTGGCGTAGGCACTACATAAAGTTTTCCCATATCCGCTACTTTTTTAACTGAAATACTTCTTGAGAAGTTCTATAAAATCAGCAGCCGCCTCATTTTCCTCATCCGGTTGTACAGTTGACATAAATACAGACATAGCCTCATCCAAAGAGGAAGCCCCACCGCAAAGGCGCACCACCTCATTCATACGTGTCGCATCTCCGGCAAACAATTCACGGGTAAAACGAAACGAATCATTCAGACTGATAGCATGTTGTAAGTCCGTAGCCGGCTTAATACGTTCGGCAAGAATCTGAGAAGCAGGTACTGCAATATCCGAAACGTGAGTTGCCTCAACCGGAACATCAGCAACCGGTTCGGAAATCACTTCCGATTCAGTTGTTTTCTCCACAATGTCAGAAGCAACATGTTCCGCCGGAGTTATCACAAAAGTGTCATCCAACAGTTTAGTCAGCGCATCCAACCGCTCCTGCATCTGATGAATATTCCTTTTAGCAACTATTCTCAGCACAGGATTTGTATCAGTGAGCATCGACTGTATCAAACATTTCAATTCCTGAACATCCAGTTCTATATCATTCAATAATGCTTGCATATCCTTTTCCTGTCCGTATTAATGGCACAAATGTAGAAATAAATAATGAAAAAATATCCGGAAGCGAACAAAATCATTACTTTTGCGACTGAATATAACACTCAAAGATATGGTATTATTTTCGGAAGACCACATACAAGAAACCAAACGCAGAGGAAGAATTGAAGTTATATGCGGATCCATGTTCTCCGGCAAGACAGAGGAACTGATACGCCGTTTGAAACGTGCCAAATTTGCCAAGCAACGTGTAGAAATATATAAGCCGGCAATAGACACGCGTTACTCAGAAGCAGATGTCGTATCGCATGACAGCAACATCATATCCTCTACACCGATAGACTCATCGGCAAGCATACTGCTATTCACTTCCGAAATAGATGTAGTAGGCATCGACGAAGCGCAATTCTTTGACGAAGGCCTGATTGATGTATGCAACCAGCTTGCCAACAATGGTATACGTGTAATAGTAGCCGGATTGGATATGGATTTCCGCGGTAATCCTTTCGGCCCCATGCCGGGGCTGTGCGCCATTGCAGATGAAGTTTCCAAAGTGCATGCCATCTGTGTAAAATGCGGACAGCTTGCTTCATTCTCTCACCGTACTGTAAAAAATGACAAACAAGTTCTGTTGGGTGAAACAGCCGAATACGAACCCTTGTGCCGAGAGTGTTATCTGCGGGCGATAAAGGAAGACCAGCAAACAACAAGCGATTAATAAATTTAATACAGGATTCTATGGAACGTAAAAAGATTACATTCGACAGTTTTATCCGCGGTGTCATTTTAGGAGTTATCATTATCGGCATATTGATGCTTCTGAAGCGTTTAAGCAGCGTTCTATTACCTTTCTTTATCGCTTGGCTTATTGCCTATCTGGTATATCCTTTGGTCACATTTTTCCAATACAAGCTAAAATTAAGAAATAGGATTGTTTCCATATTCTGCGCATTACTCACACTTCTGATTGTGGGTGCCGGAGCTTTTTATCTGTTAGTACCCCCTATGATACAAGAATGCGGCAGAGTACAGACTTTATTGGTCCAATACTTTTCGCACGGAACATATAATAGTAATGTCCCCACCTCTCTTTCCGACTTTTTACGAGATAATATCGATGTTAAATTTATAACCGAACTATTCAATAAAGAGAACCTGTTGGATGCGCTCAAAGAAGCAGTTCCCCGCCTATGGTCTTTATTATCGGACTCCGTTGACTTATTATTCAGCGTATTCACCATATTCATTATCTTACTATACGTTATCTTCATTTTATTAGACTACGAAAGCATCGCAGAAGGTTGGACGCATCTCGTGCCTATGAAATACCGCTCTTTCGTGGTAGGCATACTAAATGACGTAAAAGTAGGTATGAACAGATACTTCCGCGGACAGGCATTCGTAGCCTTATGTGTCGGCATTTTATTCAGCATAGGCTTTCTTATCATAGACTTCCCATTGGCCATAGGTCTCGGTTTGTTCATCGGGGCATTGAATATGGTGCCTTATCTTCAAATCATCGGTTTGGTTCCTACTATCATACTGGCAATCCTGAAAGCCTCCGACACAGGCGAGAATTTTTGGATAATCATCGCCTCAGCCATGGCAGTATTCATTGTAGTGCAAACCATCCAAGACGGATTCATCGTGCCACGTGTTATGGGGAAAATTACCGGACTAAATCCTGCTATCATTCTATTATCACTTTCCATATGGGGTTCATTAATGGGAATGTTGGGAATGATTATCGCACTACCACTCACAACGCTGATGCTCTCCTACTATCAACGTTTCATTATCAACAGAGAAAATATTCATAAGACAGAATCAACTGATAATCAAACAAAAGGAATAAACAACTAAAATAATGCAAACTTTTTTCGTTATAAGTCTTGCATATTAAATATAAAGTCCATATCTTTGCACCCGCTTAACAGCAATAAGGATTGATTCGCTAGCTCAGCAGGTAGAGCACAACACTTTTAATGTTGGGGTCTTGGGTTCGAGCCCCAAGCGGATCACTTGAGAATCAAGCAGTTATCTAAAAAGATAACTGCTTTTTTCTTTTGTATATACTGCGATTTGACGGCTTTGATGGGGTCAGCGGATAATTCTGGGTCAGCGGATTTCCCCGGTTGGCAAGCTTTCTTTTAAGCGTATAGCCTAGCCAGTCTGAACATGAAGAATTTCAGATCAGCCACCCCTCTTAACTGGCTTCGAAAAGCTTTGATTTTAGCATTGAACGACTCCGCTGAAGCATTTGTCAATCGTTCTTCAAAATAATTTATGATGGTCGTACTATGGTTTGAAAACGTATCAAGTACCTTGTTGAACTCCATATAGTCAAACCTTTCCACTTCATTGTACCATCTTGCGAGATTTAGCCTTGCTTCATCGAGACCTGACTTCTTGTTGAAGATGTCTG